>NZ_CAKVZL010000016.1:0-30291 GCF_934835595.1 Eubacterium sp. AF15-50 | reverse complement strand
GCTATACACTTCCCACTATCTGGGCGTGTTCGGGACTTTCACCCGTTAGAGCGCGCCCATGGCGCGCAAACTACAAAAAGGCAACTGCCATTGCTGACAGATGCCTTTTTTACTGTTGCACAGTCGAAGTATTTCACATAGCTTTCATCAGTATTATTTCTGTATTAAGAGCTATTCCATAAACTTCATTGTTGCAATCGTTATAACTGTAATTCCAACTCCTACAAATAGTATTATTCCTAAAATCATTATTGTCGATAAAGGCTTAAATTTATTTTCTGACATAATACCTTTTTTCTTTAGAAAAAATATTATGCAGATAATCATGCATATTAAAAATATATACTTACCATATACACCGTACTTATTGATTATTTCTATCATGATTTTCCTCCTCATATTTATTGCTTACTTACAGTAAATATGCCAACCCATATTAAATTGATTATAATACCTCTAGAACTATTTTACACCAATTCGCGTAGTAATCAATCCAAAGTACCCGGCTCCGACCACCGTGAGTCCGCTTATGGATGCTGACACTGTAGCTACTCCATTACGCTTGTTACTATATTTCTTTACCATTATAAATTCAATAGATTTTACATAAACGTCGAAAAAATTCAACTTATTCCGTATTTTTTTTACGGAATAAGTTGAATTCTATTTTTCGTTATTAAATATTGTCCCTACAAGGGTTGTTAAACATTTATATTTATTGTATTCCTTTAACCTCATCTTTGTCAGGGAACATTGCATTTAATATAATTCCAACTAAAGCTGCAATAGCAAGACCTGAAAGGCTGATTGTAACACTTCCTACATTTAATGCTACTGCTCCGTCAATGCCGCTTAATACATCGGCACCCATTCCTGAGCTGAACTTAATACCAAGGGCACATACAACTATAACAGCTGCAACAATTACATTTCTGCTCTTCTTAAAGTCAACCTGAGCTTCAACCATGTTTCTAACACCGATTGCTGAAATCATTCCATAAAGCATAAATGAAATACCACCAACGATTCCTGCCGGCATAGCTGAAATAATAGCTGCGAATTTAGGTGAGAATGAGAAAAGAATTGCAAGATATGCTGCTATTCTTACCACTCTTGGATCATATACTCTTGAAAGAGCAAGAACACCCGTGTTTTCACCATATGTTGTATTAGCAGGTCCACCAAATAATGCTGATAATGATGTAGCAAGTCCATCACCCATTAATGTTCTGTGCAATCCCGGTTCATTAATGAAGTCCTCTTCACATGTAGCTCCAATTGCACATATATCACCAATATGTTCCATCATTGTAGCAATGGCAATAGGCATCATTGTAGTAATTGCAAAAATAATTGCTGCTGTGTTTCCAAAATCAACTCCACCGAAAACTGTCTGTTTTACATGAATTGGCCATCCAAACCATGCTGCATCGGCAATTGCCTTTGTATCCACCGGTGAAATCCAGCTTAGTCCTGCTGCATTACCAAGGATAAGTGCAATAATGTATGAACCTACAACACCTAACAATATAGGAACAATCTTTGCCATTCCCTTTCCCCAGATATTGAAGAAAATAACAATTACAAGGGCAATTATGGCAAGTGGCCAGCATGTTGCGCAATTGTTTAACGCTGATGGTGCAAGACATAATCCGATAGCAATAATAATTGGTCCTGTTACTACCGGTGGGAAGAATTTCATTACTCGTTTTACGCCTACTAACTTAATGACAAGAGCCAGTACCAGATACAATAATCCGGCAAATACAACACCGAGACATGCATATGGAAGCATCTCTGCAGGAGTATCAACTCCATAGGCTTTATTTGCACCTGTTACAGCTGAATAACCACCTAAAAATGCAAAGGATGAACCAAGGAATGCCGGTACCTTAAGTTTTGTAAATACGTGGAACAATAAAGTTCCAAGTCCTGCCATAAGCAATGTTGTCTGCATGTTAAGTCCTGTAAGGATAGGAACTAAAACAGTAGCTCCAAACATGGCAAACATATGCTGGAAACCTAAAAGTAACATTCTTCCGTTTCCAAGTTTCTTGGCATCATACACCGGTTCAACACCGATGTTTGTTTTTTCGTTTGACATCGTCAAATCCTCCCTCTTTTCTTTTGATATATATGGTAAACTACATCCACTTTAGTCTATGTAGCTCTCCCTCCATCTGCATACCTGCAAAATCGTTTTGTCTCAGTGCCTCATACAGCACAATCGACACTGAATTTGCAAGATTAAGAGAACGTATATCCGGATTCATAGGTATCCTTATACATCCCTCTTTATTATCTACTAATATTTCTTCAGGTATACCTGCGCTTTCCTTCCCAAACATTATAAAATCATCCGTCCCAAACTCCACGTCCGTATAACGCTTTGGTGCTTTAGTTGTAGCATACCACATTTTTGCATTAGGATTTTGTTCCAGAAAATCATTATAGCTGTCATATATTGTAACATCTAAATTTTCCCAGTAATCCATTCCTGCACGTTTAAGTGACTTTTCGTTTATGCGGAATCCCATTGGTTCTATAAGATGCAGTTTTGTACCTGTAGCACAACATGTTCTTCCTATATTTCCCGTATTCTGTGGAATTTCTGGTTCTAACAAAACAACATTCATTATTTTAGCCTCTTTTCCTTATTAATCTTTAACAATTATGTCTGTATGTTTATTCAGCTGAAATTCTTATTACAAATTTTTCCAATCTGCCTAGTGCTTCCTTTAAATCTTCCAAGGAATATGCATAGGAGATTCTTAAAAAGCCCTCACCACAGTCTCCGAAAGCAATTCCCGGAACTACAGCCACCTTTTCTTCCTTAAGAAGTCTTGTAGCAAATTCATCGGAAGTCATCCCGAATTTCTTTATGCTTGGGAATGCATAAAATGCCCCAAAAGGCTCAAAACAGTCAAGCCCCATTTCTTTAAATCTATGTAGCACAAATCTTCTTCTCTGGTTGTAGGACTCGCACATACGCTTTACGTCCTCGTCACCATTTTTCATTGCTTCAATTGCCGCATACTGACTGGTAGTAGGTGCAGACATAATGGCAAACTGATGAATTTTTATCATTTGCTTCATAATTACTGCAGGCGCTGCAGCATATCCTAATCTCCAGCCTGTCATGGCATAAGCCTTTGAAAAGCCATTAATCAGCACCGTTCTTTCCCTCATTCCCGGTATACACGCTATGGAAACATGTTCACCGTTATATGTAAGTTCTGAATATATTTCATCTGAAAGCACAAAAATATCTTTATCAATACATACCTCTGCAATTTCCTCTAAGTCTTTCCTGTCTAACGTTGCACCTGTAGGATTATTTGGGAAAGGTAAAACAAGTAGCTTAGTTTTATCCGTGATTTTTTCTAAAATCTCATCCTTAGTAAGCTTAAAATTATTTTCTTCTTTTAATTCAATAGGTACCGGCTTTCCATATGCCAATTGAACACATGGAATATATGAAACAAAACTTGGCTGTGGCACAAGGACCTCATCACCGGGATCTATCATTGCCCTTATAGCCAAATCTATTGCCTCGCTTCCACCTACAGTTACTATGATTTCATCATTAAAATGATACTCAAGTCCTAATCTTCTTTGCAGATAATTACAAATCTCTACACGAAGTTCCTTAAGTCCCGCATTAGATGTGTAAAATGTACGTCCCTTTTCAAGACTGTATATTCCCTCTTCTCTTATATGCCACGGTGTATCAAAATCCGGTTCTCCAACTCCTAAGGATATGGCATCCTTCATTTCGCTGACAACATCAAAAAACTTTCTAATACCTGATGGCTTAATCTCTTTTACTGTATTTGACAACGGATCTCTCATTACGGTGTCACCAACATCCTTTCATCTTTTTCTTTTTCATTTAAAACCATTCCATAATCCTTATATTTTTTAAGGACAAAATGTGTTGCCGTATTAAGAATGGCATCAAGGGTTGAAAGTTTGCTGGACACAAACTGTGCAATTTCCTTCATGGTCTTTTCTTCTACTATAACAGTAAAGTCAAATCCCCCTGACATAAGGTAAACTGCCTTTACCTCATCATATTTGTAGATTCTCTCTGCTGTTTCATCAAATCCGCTGCCTCTTTGTGGCGTAGCCTTTACTTCAATAAGGGCAGTAACTCTTTCATCACTGGTTTTTTCCCAGTCAATTAAAGTGTAATAACCGCAAATAACTTTTTCCTTTTCCATATCTGCAATTTCATTTGCCACTTCTCCTTCGCTGACACCTAACAAAATTGCAATTTCATGAATATCAATTTTACTGTTTTTTTCTATTAATCTTAATATTTCTTCCCTCATATATTCTCCTCTCCATAAATCATATATTTTTATAAATTAATTTACAGATACTTATAAATTTCATCACCACGTGATGGTTCTAAATATCTTCGCTCTTCTTTATTTATTACAACCCTGTCTTTTCCGTCTGTTAACTGTCCAATAATTTCGGCAGTTATTCCATTGGCATTAAGTTCCTGCACAATGTTTTCACCTTCATTGCATACTATAAGAAGTGCTCCTGTTCCGTCTAACATATATGGGTTATATCCGAAAAGTTCCGCCACCTCAATTGTCTCCTGCATAACAGGTATTTTTTTAATATAAGCCTCAATGCCAATATCTGCTGAAGATGCTAATTCCCATAATGCCGAAAAAACTCCCCCATCCGAAACCGCATGCAAAGTTATTGTATCATTTTTCGGAATGATTTTCATTACTTTTTCAATATCTGTATATTTTTTTAATTCAACACACCTTTGCACAAAGCCCGGATTGAATTTTTTAAGAAGTTCATCCTTTTTAAGTGAGGATATAACTGCTGTTCCTCCCACTGCTATGGTTCCTGCCATAACTACCTGCATTCCCGGTTTTACCAGTCTTCTATCCATCAGTTTAATATCATTATTTCTGTTTCCCAAAACTGTTATGTGAGCTACAACATCATCCACTACACCTTTATACACTCTACAGTATGCAATATTTATATTCTTAGCCTTAGATGCATCATCAAAATTTTTAATGATTTTTCCTAACTTTTTTTCCTCATATTCCAAAGGAATATTAATCTCTAACTGTAAATATTCAGGATGTCCACCTTTTTCGTATAACATATTTACGGTCTTTTGAAGATAATATTCCTCGCAGCCTGAAAACCACTTCAATATACAATTAGAAGACACCACGACCGTAGTGTCTTCTAATAATAATTCTGCGGCATCAACTCCTAAAGCTGTTCCCTCCAAATCAGATGACAGTTTCTTCTTCACTGAACGTTTATACGTTATTTCAGAAACTTTTCCCATTTGCATAATTTACCGCCTTTATTCATCACTTTTCTTTGTTTTCGTCTTTTTTTTGTCTGTTGACTTTTTTGTCTCCGGTTCATCCGACGCCTTTGAGTCGCCACCCTTAGTACCAATTATGGTAACTGAAGGAGACATGGCATATGTACTAGTGTGAAGTAATTCCTTGCTTACTTCCTTTCCGTTTTCATATGTTATTTTCCAAAGCTTTGCGACATATCCTGTATGTCCTGACTTGGTTTCAGTATATCCTACAGGCTGTGTCGGATCCTTTCTTTCCTCTGTCTTAATCGGTGTAGTGCTAACTAATTCACTTTCGTATTTAACCGAATGACTTGCCTTCCTTGTGTCATGTCCGTAAATATTAAAGGTTATGGAACCACTTGAACTGTATACACCCTGAATATATATAGGTGCGTCAGTATCATTTTCAAACACCAAATCCTTGTAGTCTCCGGCCAAAGCCGCATCTGCTGCCAAATCAACATATGAAACTGCCATTGAATGGGAGAAACGCTTAGTTACCTTTATTTCCGCCCTAAGTAATGCATTATATAATGTACTTGATACCTGACAGATTCCACCTCCAAGGCTGTCTGCGACGCCACCGTCTACATATGTCCCTGCCGGATACCATCCGTTATCCTCAGTCCATGGAACAAGGTGCTCATTACATGAAAAGCTTTCTCCCGGATATAAAACATTCCCGTTTAACTTTTCAGCACCGTTTTTAATGTTCATGTTTCTGTTGTCATAGGAAGCGCCGGTTGTAAAATATGTAGTCCAACTGCCCATTGGTTCGTTAGAAACCTTCTTGCAATCCTCTGTTGTATACTCCGGTTTTGAAACCTGTATTACAGTATCGAACGTAATGTCAGACTTTTTATCCCATTTTTTCATTACAAAATCATAAAGATTATTTGTTGACTTATCATAGTCAACTACACATCCTTCCTTTTCAGGAATAATCTTAAAGCCATGACCTGTAGCCTCTAAGGATGCATTTTTCGCCTTTATGTTATATGGGTCACACTCTGTTTTCAACTTCTTTTTAAGACTTTCTTTCTTAAAGTCCATATTAAGAGTGTACTTCATTCCCTCGTTCTTTAAATCAAGTTCGTCCTTATATCTCTTTATAACGTTTCCGGACTTACCTAATCCTGCTGCTTCATCAAGAACCTCACTATTAGACCACTTATATCCTAACTCCTTAAGAGTTGTTTCAATTATGTTCTTGTTTACGTTAAGAGTTACCTTAACATCTGAGAGTTCCTTAACTCTATCCTGAATTTTCTTTTTGGCTTCCTTATATGTTAATTTTCCAACATTAACATCGCCAATGAAGATACCTTCTTTTATAACTTCGTCATCTTTAGCTTCCGTGCTTTGTGAAGCAGCAAATATCTGCACCGAACCTGTTAATAACACTAAAGTTATCAGCAATAAACTTAATTGCTTAATCCACTTCATTTTTCCCTCCGAAATGTTTTCCATTAATACCTGCCTTCTGCTACATACTAGAAACTTAAAACTGTTGTTACTATCATAGCTGCCACTAAAAGAACTGCAATTGTGCCAGCTATTATTCTCTGATTTCTTTTGTTATTAAAAAATCCCATCTTAATTTCTCCTTTTAGATTTCACCGCAAAACTTACTATTATTCTATAGATTCACCTACCCGTACAATTAATGAGTATATCACAAGTGATTATTTTCTCCTAGTATAAAATTTTGCCTTTTTCCGATATAATTTTGTCTATTTTTTTAGATGCTTCACTCTTTGTAAGACTATCAATATTAAAATCCGGCTGTATGTTATGATATTTCATTAAATCCGTAAGATATTTCTTTTGTTTGTCCGTTATAGGCTGTATTTTTTTTACCTTAAACTTGAAATCAAAAGGTTCAAACATCTCCGGATATTTTTCCCCATACTGCTCCATAAGTATTTCAAACAGTTTTGCCGTCACCTCTGCATCATTAAAGGCACGATGATGATTTTCATCCTTTATGCCATAATATGTACAAAGATAATCAAGAGCCCTGCTTTCTAAATCCGGTAAAACCTTTCTGGCAATTTTCAGCGTATCCATTCCCTTTTTATCAAAATCCAGTTTAAGGTCAATGGCACCCTGTTTTAAAAAGCTGTAATCAAATCTTACATTATGTCCTAACAAAATGTCGTCCCCGGCAAAATCAATAAATTCAGGAAGTATTTCCTCTATTCCTCTTTTGCCATACACCATATCATTGGTTATTCCCGTCAGGTCAGTAATATATCCCGGCACCGGAATTTCAGGGTTAATAAGCTCCGAAAAAACATCAATTTTTTTGCCGTTTCTCACTTTGACGGCACCTATTTCCAAAATTTTTGAATATCCTACGTTAGTTCCGGTAGTTTCTATATCCACACATACATAATCTCTTATCATCAGTTCATCCTTATAAATCAATTATTTGCAGTTTTGCCTCTTTACTTAATGCATTTCTGTTTTCATAATCAAACAGCACATATATATTTTTCCCACATAGGCTAAATACTTCCATGTGGGTCATTCTCTCTAGCTGCCTGCTGTCATAATCTTCGTATCCGGGAAGCTTCTCCCTTGCCATTTCAGACTTATAAAAGTCCTTTATAATATTTTTATGTTTTGAATTATCCTGAGAAAACGGCGGTCTGTTTTTTGCATTTTCCCTTAAATAAAAATCCAGGGTTAAAAGCTGGGAAAATGACAGTTCATCTGTCCACATACCCAATTTTTTACCGGTATTTTTACGGTATTTGTTAATAAATTCAAGAAGTATTTCGTATCTGGCAACTCTTGAATGCTTCTCACCATTACTGCTTTTTTCATTATAAAACATTCCCAGTTCAAAAAACATATCAAAGGCACTTTCAAAACAGCTTTCCAAGTATTTAATGGTATTTGAAAACTGAAAACTGTTGTAGTATATTTCCACAACACTTTCCACTGCCTTTAATTTTAAAATCTCATCAAATCCAATCCATTTAGTTTTTAGAACCTCATAAGGTGGTTTGTCACTGTAAACAATCCCAAACTCTGATGCCCTCATCTCCATTTCCGAGCCGTGAAGAACCTTAAGGAAACCTAACTGTAGTTGGTCGGGCTTCATGGCATAAACTTCATTAAAAGAATGCTTAAAAGATTCATAATCTTCATAAGGAAGTCCTGCTATTAAATCAAGATGTTGATGTATATTACCATAGGACTTTATCTTTTTTGTAACATCCGCAATTTTTTGTATTGCTGTTTTTCTGTTTATTGCGGACAATGTGTCTAAATTAACTGACTGTACTCCGATTTCTAACTGAATAAGTCCCTGACGCATAGTTGAAATAAGTTCTATTTCCTCTTTTGTCATAATGTCCGCTGCAATTTCAAAATGAAAATTGGTAATGCCGTTGTCATTTTCCTTAATAAATTTCCATATTTCCATGGCATGACTATGATTACAGTTAAAAGTCCTGTCAACAAATTTAACTTGCTTTGTATTATTATCTATAAAAAACTTAAGTTCCTTTTTTACAATGTCAATGTCCCTGAATCTTAATTTCTTCTCAACTGAGGACAAACAATAACTACAGGAAAACGGGCATCCCCTGCTGGTTTCATAATAAATTATTTTATTTTCAAACTCCTTCATATCATTATATGTAAAAGGAATAGAGGACATGTCAATAAGTGGCATAGGAGAATTAATTATAATGTTTCCATCCTGTCTGTACGCCAGACCTTTTATATCGGAGAGGCTCTCTTCTAAGGAATTACGGCTATATGCCTCTATTACCTCCTTAAATATTTTCTCTCCCTCGCCATACATTACATAATCAATACTTCCATTATCTCTAAGTACCTGTTCCATATTGTAGGAAACTTCCGGTCCTCCTACCCATATTTTCACATTAGGGCAGATTTTCTTAAAATCCTTTATAACATCTTTAATTAAAACTATGTTCCATATATAACACGAAAAACCTATGGCATCAGGTTTTCTCATATATATGTCTCTTATTATTTCTTCTTTGTATTGGTTTATGGTATACTCTGCGATTTCGATTTCTACATTGTCTCTACCCCGGGATAATCCATAATTTTCACCGTAGGTTTTAAGACTGTATACTGCAAGATTTGAATGTATATATTTGGCATTAACTGCCACTAATAAATATTTCATAGCCGGCTCCTAGCGTTAATAAAGGTTTTATTTTTGGGTACAAAAAAAGCGGGTGATGGGAATCGAACCCACATATCCAGCTTGGAAGGCTGGTGTTCTACCACTGAACTACACCCGCATATTCACTGCCTGGTTCCGGAATCGAACCAGAGACACGAGGATTTTCAGTCCTCTGCTCTACCAACTGAGCTAACCAGGCTTGTGATACCTCGCATCACGCAAAAATAATCCTACACTAAAACTTCATGTTTGTCAAGAAAAAGTTTCCATATTTCCGTTAGTTTCCACATGGAAGCTTTTGAAAATCCTATGATAATAAAAAATATAATTAACTAATGTAAATACCATTATAACCATATTTACAAAAACCAATATATTTACAAAAGTAAGTTTGAGATTTGGAAACAGCAATAATGTTATAAGTATTACATATGTTCCGAAAGTACAAACCTTACCATACCACATAGCTCCCTCTATTTTGTTACCTTTTTTAATGGATACAATACCGGCAACTGCCATAAAGCCTTCTTTTATAATATATAAAACAACCATAGCCACAACTATTTTATATTTAAAAGAAAGACTTAAAATAATAGCACCTAAGGTGATTTTATCGGCAATGGGGTCAAGCATTTTGCCCCAATCCGTAACCATATTAAATCTTCTTGCTATTTTCCCGTCAAAAAAATCTGTAATTCCTGACAGCACGATAGTAAGAATAACCGGTATATATGGGCCTCCTGATAGAGAATTATAAAATAAAACCATATATACCGCCACTAATACAATTCTAAAATATCCCATTATATTAGGTATTGAAAAATATTCATGCCAAAAATTCTTTCCCATTTTACTCACCTCACAGGAGATAGTATACACCAAATTTTACTATTTTAAAACCTGAAGGCAAATATACTTACGGCATTTAGCAATTAAAACTCTTCATATATAAATGCCGGTGCTGATGAATCCTGAGATAAAATAAAATATCCCCAGATTATCATAAATATAGCATAGAAAAATATTATCTTTCCCACAAACATTGCCTTGTCATTATTTTTTATCCTGCTTATAAAAGTTGTAAATCTGCTCATTAAAATATACCAGTCCTTTCAATGCCAGATGACTATCATCCTCGAACATATAATCATCATATTCCATAGATGTTAAATCAGCTAATTTCACATTATTATTTTTTGCAAAATTCCGTACTGCACCATAAAGTTCATCTCTCTTTGCCTTAGGGAAATTAGTGTAATCTGCCCACTTGGCATTAAGGGGCTGCATAACCATCATTACATCTATATTTTCCTGTCTGCAAATATCTATAAAACATTTAAGATCGTCAAATTCCATGGAATCTGACGTATACTGCAGGTCTTTAAATGCTTTCTTTTTTACCTTCTCTTTGTAATTTTTATTGTAAATCCTGTCACTCATTCCAAAACGGTTATGACCTGATTTCTTCTCACCACGCTTTACCGCCTTTTTGTATAATTTATTCCAATGGGTTATCCGGTCTTTTCCACCCTCATTGGTGTCATTGCTGTACCCCTTTACAAGAGATGCAATGTATAGCTTTGTATCTGCCTTGTAATTAGCCAGTGCACTGTGAACATTTTTTCTTACTGTATCAATAACATTTCCGTTATTATCCCTGTACCATTTTATGTCCTGCCTAATGTTTTTCCACATTGTAGGATTTTCGTCTGTCAGTTCCTTTATTCTCTTAATGACGTAGTCCTTTGTTTCGTCACTAATTTCTTTATTTTTAAGAAATGCTATCATATTGGTTTCTGAATACATTGAGCCAAAGGCATCCTTTCTGAAACCATATGACTTAAACCATTGAGGTGATACACTTATTACCACCTTTTTCCCTTTAAGTTCCTGACCTATGGAGCCTAGAATTATGGCATGTCCTAAGCTTTGAAAACCGCCCTTTCCAATAAACACCGGCTTTATGTCACTGTTTTTATAAATGCTGTCGGCATGGAAGCCTGAGCGTTGACAGTGTTTTAATTCCGACGAACCAAAAACAGCAAAAACATTATCGTTATCTACTAATTTTTTCATTCCGTCATTGCACCCGAATTTTGTGGCGCTAATCCATGTCCCATATCTTATGTTGTAGGCAGGTATGCCGTTTTTTGTGGCAATTCCTACCCCGGTTATGGTAACTAAAAACATAATAAATGCAATTCCCATTGCCTTAATGTTTTTCATTGTAATCTACCTCTGTTATTTCTTTTCTTCTACTAAAGCAATAATTTTGTTTGCTGTATTTACCTGACTTCTTACTACCTCTGATGGAGATATTACTACCCCAAGTTCATCTTCAATCATAGCTAACAACTCAGCAAATGCTAATGAATCCATAAGTTCTTCCTCAAATAAATCCATATCTAAATCTTCTCTTACTACATCATCGTCACATACTTCTTCTAATAAATCTAAAACTTTCTCTTTCATTTCACATGTCCTTTCTAACTCTAAAACTTTTTATTTATATTTATATAAGATGTCCTGAGAATATCAGGAATCCAAACATCACAAGATTAATTGTTACTGTCCATGACAGAACATAATACCATTTTTTCTTTTTATTTCTCTTATAGAATTTTGATTTCTTCTGATAAATTTCCGTCAGTGCCAAAAGTATTCCATGGTACAAACCATATACTATGTAACACAGGCTAAGTCCGTGCCACACACCCATAACAAACATATTTATGATGAAGCCCACTGAGGCTGTTGTCAGTCTGGTTTTAAAACGCTTTTTCTTTGTGGATGAAATAATAAATCTGGTAAATATAAAATCCCTGAACCACTCTGACAAAGATATATGCCACCTTGCCCAGAAATCCTTCATATCCTTACTTATAAAAGGCTTGTTAAAGTTGTCCGGCACCTTAACTCCCAGCATATATCCGCATCCCACTGCCATAAGGCTGTAGCCTGCGAAATCAAAAAACATATATATTCCATAGGTGTATGCATAAGCAATTTCATTTAATACCGTAGGCTCTACCACCTGCATCATAACCTTGTAAGCCAGGTCTGCCAACACAAATTTATATACAATACCTACAAAGAATTTTTCCAATCCTTTTCCAAATAATTCAAGATATTCACTTCTCTTATAGGCTTTCTGTATATCTCCCTCAAATCTTCTGCTTCGGTCAATGGGGCCACAGCTGAATGTTGGGAAGAAAATCAGAAATGCCGTAAAATCTGAAACAGAAATGTGCTCTATAACTCCGTCATACATTTCTATTATGATTTGAACCACTCTGAAAGTTAAATATGATATTCCAATAAACTGAAACCACCCAAGACCTTTAAAGGCATCCAGTTCATTTAGTTTACATAACGCAAGGGGTACAATTGTCAGAAAAACAAACAATCTGTATATCCACAGCACCCTGCCTTTTTTCCTTATTTGCTCATAAATCTTAACTAATGCAAGTTCTATAAGGAAATAAATTACAAAATAAATTATTGCTGCCGGTGTATCTATAAGCACCAGTGTTATAAACAGGACAGAAACTGCTATATCGTACCACTTAAGTGTTTTTTCACAAAGTCCGATTATAAGGGCAATTACCAAAGCCGGTATTAACATTGTGAAAAAAAATTCTCCTGAAAAAAAGCTCATTACAAAAGACCTCCAAGATATTTTCTGTCAGCCTTACCATTAATGTTCATTGGTATTTCTTCAACATATTTAACCTTCTTAGGTATCATATACACAGGAAGGATTTCCTTTAACTGCTTTTTAACCTCTCTTCCAAACTCACTTGGAGTTTTTCCGTCAAGATTTCCTGTAACAAAAGCTGTAAGGCTTCTTACTTTTTCTTCTTTCATATTAGGTAACACCACTGCATGGCTTATTTGAGGAAGTCTTAACATATTGTTTTCAATATCTTCCACTTCAATTCTATATCCGTTTAATTTTACCTGAAGATCAATTCTTCCATTGTAATAAAGCTGTCCGCCAATCTTGTATCCTGCATCTCCCGTATGGTATCCACGATACATTTTTCCTTCTCTTTCACAGGTGAAAAAGGCTTTTTCGGTAAGGTCATCTCTTTTAAAATATCCTGTACTTACAGTATCACCTATTATAATAATTTCTCCCTGCTCGCCTTCAGGAAGGCTGTTTCCCTGTTCGTCATGTATTTCAAGCCATGTGCCTTTCTTCTCATGTCCTACCGGAAGTGATTTTCCTTTAGCCATGGTTTCTTCTAACAATTCAGGTGTAATCAGCACATCTGATACTGCTACAGTAGATTCTGTAGGCCCATATGTGTTAATAATTTTTACATCCGGAAATCTCTCCTATAATTTCTTTGTAGTGGATGTTGTAAGCACCTCTCCACAAAATAAAAATACTTTAAGATTCGGCATCATTGTGCTACAGAATTTCTTATCTGCTAAACACATATCTGCAAAGGACGGCGTTGAAACCCACACATTGAGATTCGCCTCTTCAAAATGATTAAACATTGCATTGTAATCTTCCTGCATTTTCTTTGTTAATGTATGAAGTGTTCCGCCTAAAGCTAAACAGGTGTACAAATCCATTACTGATAAATCAAAGGAAAACGGTGCCTGATTACCAAAGTTAAATATTTCATTTTCCTTTACCTCGCCGCATAATGTAACAGACCAGTCTAAATAATTGTTAAGGCAGTCAAAGGTAATCTGAACTCCCTTTGGCTTTCCTGTGCTGCCGGATGTGAAAATAATATAATATGTATCATCTGGCTTTACCCAATTTTCCACCTTGGCAGTTTCTTCTTCCTTCTCTATAATTTCCTTTATCTTGTCTAAATTTATTACATTTTCATTATCTAGTGTGATGTCTCCCTCCACCTGAAAAATAACCTCAGGCTCAACACATTCCACTGTTGCCTCAACCCTTGTGTCAGGAATTGAAATGTCCTGGGGACAATATGCCTTTCCTGCCTTAACACATGCAAGAAAGCACACAATCATATATGGATTTTTATGTCCGTATACAATTACAGGTGTTTTAGTATCACCATAATTTCTATATATCCATGCAGCAAGCTTATCTGAATAAGCATCCAGCTGACCATAAGAAAGACAGGAATCGTCACTTTTAATAGCTATCCTGTCTCCATTTTCTGTTGAAATTTTTTTAATTTTTTTTAAAATATTCATATCACTAATCCCTTTGTAAAATATATTTGTGCCTTAAAAAAGATAAGTTTTTTCAATGATGATACAATTGTACTATCTTGGCTAATACAAACTATACAACTTATACATATTAATTACAAGTGTTTTTTTATTAAGATTTCTATACAATTATTAAGATTTCTATACAATTATTAAGATTTTCTGCAAACTGTCATATATTTAAGTGTATGATATAAGCTGTTTTGTCCCGTAATTTGTATTTAATTCCATAAAAAATGCCTTATTAAAAGATAGATAATCATTTTAATAAGACATTTATTATTTTAAACTTATGAATTACTAATTTTGCCCTATATTTCCACTAATGTGATTTAACCTTAGTCCAAAGACTTGCACAGTATTCCTTTATATCCTGTTTCCTATCTTTAAATTCTTCATTCTTCTCATTAGACGTATCCGGTGCACATGCGGGATTTCCCTTATATTCATCATCCCTGAAATGTTCGTATACAGACTTAACACCACTGTCATATCCAATATATCTTGTATTTTCTAAAGCCACATCCTCCTGTAAAAAGTAATTAATATATTTATGGGCTAATTCAGTATTTTTGCAATTCTTAGTAATAACCATTGTATCAATCCACACATTTGAACCCTGATCCGGTACAAAAAATCCCATATTTTCATTTTCGGAAATTATATATGCACCATCTCCGGAATACACAACCGCCATATCTTTATTGCCGGAAATCATGTTATCCATAACATCATCTCCAACATATACCGGTTTCATGGTTTTCTGCTGGTCAATTAACCAATTGTATGCCTCGTCTAACTGGGATTTTTTATCTGTATTCATGGAGTATCCCAGTGCCTTAAGAGCCACCATTAAGGAGTCCCTTTCTGAGTCATACATATAAATTTTGCCACTATACTTTTTGTTCTTTAAAATATCCCATCCCTCAGTTAAATCCTTCTCGTCTACCTTAGTTTTGTCATAGACAATACCTACTGTTCCCCAGTAATATGGCACGCCGTACTGACTACCTTTATCAAAGCTGTTTTCAAGAAGGGAAGGAATAATCTTATCCTTGTTGGTTATAAGATTCCAATCTATCTTCTGAAGATAATCCTCGCTAATTAACCTTTCAACCATGTAATCAGAAGGGATAATAACATCATATTCCGCACCGCTTTGAATTTTGGTATACATGGTTTCGTTAGAATCAAAGGTTTCGTAAACAACATCACAGTTGTTCTCTTTCTCAAATCTGTCTATTAACTGTGGGTCAACGTATTCTCCGCTGTTAAAAACCCTAAGTACCGGTCTGCTGCTTATATTGTTAAATCTTACTACACAA
Organism: Eubacterium sp. AF15-50; assembly: GCF_934835595.1. Taxonomy (NCBI): domain Bacteria; kingdom Bacillati; phylum Bacillota; class Clostridia; order Eubacteriales; family Eubacteriaceae; genus Eubacterium; species Eubacterium sp. AF15-50. Next base: position 14,222 of record NZ_CAKVZL010000016.1, on the reverse strand, counting down.
AATACTGCAACACCTGCTACCGCAACGGAACTAACCACTGCCACCACGCGCTTCCACACTCCTGTTGCAGCACTTGCCTTCTCAACATTTTGCCCTCTTTTCTTCTTATAAATGGCAGGTATTACATTTATAACCACCAGTACCACAACAATAAGTAAAATAAGAAGAGTTGACAATGCGTTTATAGTCGGGTTGGTTCTCTTTGACATGTTGTACACAACTATGGAAATGTTTGACACCCCATTTCCCGTTACAAAGTATGAAACCACAAAATCATCCATTGACATTGTAAAGGCAAGGAGCATTCCCGCATAAATTCCCGGTTTTAACATTGGAATAATTACCTTTGTTAATGCCTGAAATGGTGTTGCCCCTAAGTCCATTGCCACGTCTGCCAGATTATGATCCATGCTTCTTACTTTTGGATACACACTGATAATAACGTAAGGTGTACAAAATGCTATATGTGCCAAAAGCATGGTAATATAGCCTCTTTCCATTCTAACTGACGTAAACAAAATCATGAGTCCTATAGCCGTAACTATATCCGGATTCATTATGGGCATATTATTTACGTTAAGAAGCCATTCCTTAAGCACTTTTCTGCTTTTTGACAAACCGATGGCTGTTATTGTTCCAAGAATGGTGGATACCACTGTGGCAATTAACGCAATACTTATGGAAACGTATACTGCTGATATTATGTTGTTATCTGTTAAAAGCTTCCTGTACCATCTAAGGGAAAATCCTGCAAAGTTGGTAAGGGATTTTGATGAGTTAAATGAGAAAAACATTGTCACCAAAATCGGCAGATAAAAAAACACAAACATTAATGTAATGTATAATTTTGAGCCTATGGAGATTTTCTTTTTCATTTGTCACCTCCATTTTCTTCCGGATCAATCTTTTTCATTAATCCCATCATTGCCAATATTATTATTGCAAGAATAACTGATATTGCACTTCCGAAATTCCAGTCTCCCACGGAAATAAACTGGTTTTCAATAAGGTTACCAATTAATACAAACTGATGTCCTCCTAACAATACCGGAATTACGAATGATGATATGGATAACAAAAATACCATAGTAACACCACTTATAACTCCGGGAAGGGACAACTTAAGTATAACCTTCGTAAAGGTCTGAAATTTATTTGCTCCCAAATCTCCTGCTGCTTCTACCAATGAATGATCCATTTTGGCTAATGAAGTATGAATAGGTATAACCATAAAGGGAAGCAGGTCACATACCAATCCCATAATAACCGAGAAATTGGTGTACATCATAGTTACCGGATTAAGTCCTATGGCTTTCAATAACGTATTCACTGTTCCGTTGTCTGAAAGAAGGCTAATCCACGCATATGTCCTAAGCAGGGTGTTAATCCACATAGGAATTGTAACTAAAAGTATTAAAATATTTTGTATTTCATCATTAAATTTCGATATTATATATGCCATAGGATACGCCAAAGCAAGGCATATCACTGTGGTTATCAGTCCCATTTCCAATGATTTTACAAATACATTAAGGTAAACCGGGTCTGATATTTTTTTGAAATTATCTAATGTAAAATGTATCGTAATAAGGGAATTATCCCCTGTGGTTACGGAATATAGCACAACTAATACAAGGGGAAGTGCTATAAGCAAAAACGACCATAACACATAGGGCTTTACCAGTCCTTTGAAATGCTGCATAGCTACCTCCTAATTTTCCATTTTGTGCATAACCTGAATATCATAAGGGTCTATGGTAAGACCTATTTCAATTCCCAACTCGATATTTTCCGTAGTATGCACCTTATAATTTCTGTATTTGCACTGCACCAGATATTCATAATGAACACCTTTAAAGATTTTTGACACAACCTTTCCTACAACTTTGCCCTCTTCCGGTGCCACTATATCCATATCTTCCGGTCTTAAAACTACCTCAATTTCCTCGTTATCCTTAAATCCCTTGTCAACACATTCCCACATTACATCATCAAACTTAACAAGGCAGTCCTTTATCATATTTCCTTCAATAATATTGGATTCTCCAATAAATTCCGCCACAAATCTGTTTTGTGGTTCGTTGTAAATATCAATGGGGGTGCCTATCTGCTGAATAACTCCGTCGTTCATTACAACTATTGTATCAGACATGGTAAGAGCTTCCTCCTGGTCGTGGGTTACAAATATAAAGGTTATGCCTACTTCCTTTTGAATTTTTTTAAGCTCCGTCTGCATATCCTTTCTAAGCTTCGCATCAAGGGCACCTAGTGGCTCATCAAGAAGTAAAATCTTTGGTTCATTAACCAAAGCCCTTGCAATGGCAACTCTTTGCTGCTGCCCTCCTGAAAGGCTTGTTACATCCCTTTTCTCATATCCTTTAAGACCTACTAATTCAAGCATTCTCTTCACTTTTTTATCTATTATATTTTTGTCTGTCTTTTTTAAATTAAGACCGAAAGCTATATTGTCGTACACATTTAAAAATGGAAAAAGGGCATATTTCTGGAATACAGTGTTGATTTCTCTTTTATATGGTGGAACCTTTGAGATATCCTTACCACTTACTAACACCTGTCCGTTACTTGGCTCTTCAAAACCTCCTATTATTCTGAGAATTGTGGTTTTTCCGCAACCACTTGGCCCTAAAAGTGTAAGAAATTCATTTTCATAAATATTTAAGTCAATTCCTCTTAAAACCTGTTGTTCCCCAAAGTTTTTTGAAATATTCTTAAGTTCAATAATTGTATTTCCCATTTTTGCCTCCTTTTTTAATAGTATTGTCGTCTTTTCATTAGCCGGCTGATTATTCAAAGATTTCATCTAAAAACCTTTATCTAAAAACTTTCATCTAAAAACTTGGTGGACTGCTTATCCACAACACTTTTGCCCCGTTTTTTGATTTAAGATAATGCTTATATTTTGCATCGTAATAAAATGATTCGCCTTTTTTTGCCTTAAATGAACGGTTTCCCAAAACTATCTGCACCGTTCCTGACAAAACATACCCAAACTCTTCTCCCTCATGGGGATTATCCGGGTATGTAGCTCCACCTGCTTCTAATGTAAGAAGTATAGGCTCCATTATGTTTTTCTGGGCATTTGGTATTATCCACTGAATATTATTTTTTAACTCTTCATCTGTTTTTTCAAAATAATCTTCCTTTGAGAAAACTATCTGCTTGTCCTCATCGTCACTAAAAAAATGCTTTAAATCCGTGCCTAAACACTGCAACACATCTATTAATGTGGCAATGGATGGGGATGTGAGATTATTCTCCATTTGTGAAATAAATCCCTTGGACAATTCTGACCTGTCCGCCAATTCTTCCTGTGTCAGCCCGTTGGCAATTCTTAATTCTTTTATTTTGCTTCCTATATCCATTATATAACTTAATTACCTTCCTTAGTTTTCATAAACTAAACAAAAAGTTTAGTATTTCTAACCCTAGAATACTATATAAAAATATGGTGGGAATGTCAATATAATTGTGGTGGGATGTGAAATTATTTTTGGGATGTGAAATTATTGTGTGGGCGGTTGGATTTGTCTTTTCAAGTTTTTCAATGGTACCCTGTGGAGGGTTACGTGGAATTTTAGTGCTTCCAACTGCTTTTGGACGGTTGGTTTTTCATTTTCAAACTTTCCAACCGTCCCCCACAGAAAAATAAGTTATTTTGCCATCAAAAAAGCAGTTGAATTGTCCATTTTCAAACATTCAACTGCTTTTTGACATATAACGCTTCCGCTCCGATTCAACCACCATAGTCTAATCACTACAGCACACCCGGCATCTACTAGCCTCTGTTCTGTGCGTCTACCAGATTCTTGCTGTGATAAATTTCCCTAAGCTTAGGCTTTTCAATCTTTCCTGTAGCATTTCTAGGTACCTTGGCAAAAATAATCTTTCTAGGTCTCTTATATCTTGGAAGTTCCTTGCAGAACTCATTTATTTCTTCTTCGCTGCATTCCGTATCAGGATTTAACTCGATAATGGCTGCTGAAATTTCACCTAATCGCTCATCTGCCAGTCCAATTACGGCAACATCCTTAATTTTAGGGTGCTTGCTTAAGAAGTTCTCTATCTGTACCGGATATATATTTTCACCACCACTGATAATAACGTCCTTCTTTCTGTCAACAAGATAAATAAAGCCATCCTTATCCATTTCTGCCATGTCTCCGGTATAAAGCCATCCGTCCTTAAGACATTCAGCTGTAGCTTTTTCATCGTTGTAGTAACAAGTCATAACCCCGGGGCCCTTAACAATAAGTTCCCCTACGTCTCCCTGATTAACTTCATTACCTTCAGTGTCAACAATTTTAGCCTGCCAGCCATATCCCGGCACACCAATTGCTCCTACCTTATCAATATTATCAACACCTAAATGTACACAACCCGGCCCAATTGATTCGCTTAAGCCATAGTTGGTGTCGTACTGATGATGTGGAAAATATTCCTTCCATCTCTTAATGAGACTTTGAGGCACAGGCTGAGCACCAATATGCATAAGTCTCCACTGCTTCAAATCATAATCTTCGATTTTAAGCTCACCTCTGTCTAATGCCAGCAAAATATCCTGAGCCCAAGGCACTAAAAGCCATACAATAGTACAATGCTCTTTAGATACTGTTTCAAAAATAGTTTTAGGTGTAACACCCTTTAACAAAACTGCTTTTCCACCGGTAAGAAGACTACCGAACCAATGCATTTTTGCCCCTGTATGATAAAGAGGCGGAATACACAAAAATACGTCATCCTTTGTTTGTCCGTGATGATTCTGTTCAACCTTTGCCGCATGCATAAGACTTTCGTGATTATGTAAAATAGCTTTCGGAAATCCTGTTGTTCCTGACGAAAAATAAATTGCCGCATCATCCTCATCGGTAATTTTAATATCCGGTGACAATGAAGAACAGTTTGAAACAAGATTATCATAATTTTCTGCAAAAGAAGGGCAATCCCCACCTACATAAAACAAAATTCTCTTTTCATCTATTTCATCTACAATTTCTTCTATACGCCCAATAAATTCAGGTCCAAAGAAAAGAACATCTGTCTCTGAAAGCTCCAGACAATATTTAATTTCATGTTCGTCAAAACGGAAATTCATTGGCACTGCCAATGCTCCTGTTTTTAATATTCCAAAGTAAATAGGCAGCCACTCTAAGCAATTCATCATAAGAATTGCTACTTTATCACCTTTTCTTATGCCTCTGCTAAGTAACAGGTTAGCTACCCTGTTAGCCTTTTCGTTAAATACATGCCATGTTATTTCACGTCTGTACTGCTGACTTAAATCCGGCTGGATTAACTCGTACTCACGCCATGTAACACGCCTTTTCTCCTTTATATCAGGATTAATTTCCACGAGAGCCACATCATTTGCATATTGTATGGCATTTCTCTCTAATAATTCTGTGATAGGCATTTATTTATCCTTCTCTCTTTCTTTATTTCCCTTTAGTTGTAATGGTGCACAGCCATTTAAATAACATTAGAATCCAAACAGTCTTTTGGCATTTTCCCCAAGAATCAGTTCCTTTTCGTCATCATTAAGTCCTGTATTGTCAAAATCTTCCAAAGCCTGTTTCTGGTCGTACCATGGGCTGTCGGTTCCAAACAGTATTTTGTCAGCGCCGTGCTTTCTCACCATTCTCACAAACTGCTCATTGCCAAGCCTTATAGGGAACTTGCTGTTTAAGACTACTGCTGTATCCATATAAAATGGAAGACCTACCAGTTTTTCTTCCACTTCATCCCATAATCTCCATCCACCCATATGTGCCAGAATAAGTTTTTCCGGCTGAATATGTTTCCACAAATTAAGAATCATATCCGGTGTGCAGTGAATAGTATCCGGAAGACCTACATCCTCTCCTGCGTGTACTATTATTCCCAGACCTTTATTTGCTGCATAATCAATGAGCCTTATATATCGCTCATCATCAAAAAATACATGTTGATAATCCGGGTGAAGCTTAATTGCCTTAAGCTCCATAGCTGCAATATCATCTATGATTTCCTTGTAATTCTCACAGTCAGGGTGAACGGCGCCAAAGTTAAATACCTTCGTTTCATCCATTTTTTCATTGGCTTTAACTGACAATTCGTTGATTTTTTCAGGTTGTGTAACATTAGTTGCCACAGGGCAAACCACCGACAAATCAATTCCTGCACTTTTAGTGCTGTCAGATAATCCCTGAAACGTAGGGATTCTGGCACATTTAACCTCAAAGCCCTGACCTCTTACGATATCCTCTTCCATATGCTCTATGGCTCTGGCTGCTATTTTGTACGGAAATGTATGGGTATGAATATCAATAATCATTTCAAATTCCTTCTTATTTAAAATTCGTAGCCTCTCTCAAAAGCTGCCACGTTAATATCTATAGTCTTTGGTGGAACAGTTTTCTTAATTACATCAATCCACTGTTCTTTCGGGAAGTCCATTCTCTTTGCGGCAACTCCTAAAATAATAACGTTGAAAACTCTTGGATTGCCCATGGCTAAAGCTTCAGCCTGAGCATCAACGGAAATAACCTTATGTTCCTTTGACAGATTTTCAATAATATTTTCAGGATATTTTGCCACTCCCGTAACTACAGGCATAGGGTCAATTCTCTGATCATTAACAATAATAACCCCATCTTTTTTTAAATAGTGAGCATATCTTAAAGCCTCTAATCTTTCAAAAGCAATCAGTACATCTGCCTGACCTTCCTCCACTATAGGCTCTGCTACCTTTTCTCCATATCTTACATATGTTACAACGCTTCCTCCACGCTGTGCCATTCCGTGAACTTCTGATAATTTTACATCATATCCTGCGGCTACTGTAATTCCCCCTAAAATTCTGCTGGTAAGGAGAGTACCCTGACCACCAACGCCTACTATCATAATATTCCTTGTTTCTGCCATGATTATTCTCCTTTCTTTTTAAGTTCTATAGCTCCAAACTTACAATTGCTCATGCAAAGTCCACAGCCGTTACACATTGTTCCGTCAATTGCCACTGTTCCATCTTCCTTTTTAGTCATGGCAGGACAACCCGGAACTAAACACTGTCCGCATTTAACACATTTTTCAGGTATTGTATAACATTTTCCCTTAGGAACAAATGACTTAAGAAGTGCACATGGTGACTGGGAAATAATAACTGAAACCTCATCCCTTGCAACTTCTTCCTTAACTACCTTGGTTAATTTATCAACATCAAAAGCATCAACTACTTCAACATGTTTAACTCCCAATGCATGACATAAATCCACAAGATCAACTGCATATGCCGGCTCACCGTCTAGTGTTTTTCCTGTTGCCGGATGATCCTGATGTCCTGTCATTCCTGTTGTTGAATTATCCAAAATAATAACTGTACCTGTAGCCTTGTTATAAACCATGTTCATAAGTGAATTTACACCTGTGTGAAGGAATGTAGAATCACCAATTACGGCTACCCAGTTTTTAATGTAATCTTTTCCTTTTGCCTTCTCCATGCCGTGAAGAGTTGAAATACTTGAGCCCATACAAAGAGTTGTATCAACTACTGCCAACGGGTTTACAGCACCTAATGTGTAACATCCAATGTCACCTGCCGCATGAATTTTTAACTTCTTAAGAACGGAATATGTACTTCTGTGAGGGCATCCCGGACAAAGAATAGGTGGTCTTGCAGGAGCCTCATTTGAAGCTTTAACCTCAATTGTTTCACCTAAAATCTTCTCTCTTAACATATTGGCACTGTACTCGCCCTGAATTGTAAATAAATTCTTGCCGTCACATTCAATGCCCATTGCCTTAACCTGTTCTTCAATTACAGGTTCAAGCTCTTCCACAATTACAAGTCTGTCAACCTTTGACGCAAAATCCTTTATAAGCTTCTTTGGAAGAGGATGTACCAATCCCAGCTTCAATACTGAAGCCTCAGGTAAAACTTCCTTAACATACTGATAAGGTATTCCACTTGTAATAATTCCTATTTTTGTGTCATTATATTCTACTTTATTAATATCTAATGTATTAGCATCCTCAGCCATTCTGTTCATACGCTGTTCAACAAAAACGTGACGTTTAATGGCATTAGCAGGCATCATAACATTCTTTGCAATATTTCTCTCGTAAGGCTTATCATCAACCTCTACTCTATCCTCTAAATTAACAATACCCTGGGAATGGGCAATTCTTGTAGTTGTTCTTAAAATAATCGGTGTATCGTATTCCTCTGATAACTCATAAGCTCTCTTTGTAAATACCCTTGCTTCCTCACTGTCTGACGGTTCAATAACCGGAATCATGGAAGCACGTCCAATCATTCTTGTATCCTGTTCATTCTGTGAGCTGTAAATACCCGGGTCATCGGCTACAACAACCACCATACCACCATTTACTCCAATATACGCTCCTGAGTAAAGAGGGTCTGCTGCCACATTAAGACCTACCATTTTCATCATACACATAGATCTGCAGCCTGCCATGGATGCTCCTATGGCTACTTCCGCTGCCACCTTTTCATTAGGTGCCCATTCTGCATAAACCCCATCATACTTAACAATATTTTCACTTATCTCTGTACTAGGTGTTCCCGGATAAGCTGATGTTACCTTAACTCCGGCTTCATAAGCTCCACGGGCAATAGCTTCGTTACCTAGCATAATAGTCTGCTTGCTCAATATCTTCTCCTACCTCTCTTGAATAAATGTATCGCAATAACACTTTTTATTGCTTTAAAGTAATAAACTTAATTATAATTTATCCTGCATTATAAGTCAATGTATCAAGTTGACCATATCTGTAAAAAGGCTATTCCTTCTAATGCAGGAATCAGGTATATTAAATTTCCCACAGTTTTTACTATCTTCACAGCTATCAACAACAAAAATATAAGTGATATAGCGACACACATTCCCGCTAATTTAATTTCAAATTTGCTTATTATTAAAAAATCAGAAAATCTCATATCCTATTATTTACTACTGCTTTAAATGCTCTTTAGCTGTTGTTTCTGTTTTTTCATTGTAACATTCAAAGATTTCGTCAAGTTCCTTATCACTTTGCTTCTTTGTAAACAGGCTGATTATAGGAACGATTATAAGTCCACCTACCATGGCTATAACACCTGAATTAATTGATGACTTAAATACATAACCAAGAACTGTCCCCCAGCCTGTAATATCTATTCCTGCCAAAGTTATTATAAGCTGGATAACTGCAATGGAGCACCCCCAGATGTAACAAACTACTGTAGCTGTTTTTGTAATGCCCTTCCAGTATAAACCATAAAGGAATGGTGCCAAAAATGCCCCTGCAAGAGCTCCCCATGAAACACCCATCATCTGTGCAATAAATGTAACTTCCGGATGTGCATCCTTAAATATAGCTATAACTGCTGAAACAAGGATAAAGAACACAATAAGCAATCTCATTAACGTAACCTGTTTCTTTTCTGTAATTTCCTTTTTGCATGCCGGCTTTATAACGTCTAAAGTAAATGTTGAACTTGATGTAAGTACCAGTGAAGAAAGGGTTGACATTGATGCAGACAATACAAGTACAATAACCACTGCAATTACAATAGAAGGTAATGTAGAAAGCATGGTAGGAATAATAGTGTCAAATAAAGGCTTTCCTGTAGCTTCATTAATGGTTATTTTATCACTGTACAATCTTCCAAATCCACCTAAGAAGTAGCAGCCTCCGGCTACAATAATGGCAAATACTGTAGAAATTACAGTTCCCTTATGTATATCTTTTTCACTTTTAATGGCATAAAATTTTCCTACCATTTGTGGAAGTCCCCATGTTCCAAGGGATGTAAGAACTACTACAAATAAAAGTGCCAATGGATCAGGTCCTAAAAATGATGAATAAGCTCCCTGCCATCCTGCATCTCCTGTGATAGCTGAAAGATTTTTTGTTGCATTAACCAAACCGCCATTATCTACAAGAACTGCACCTATAACAGCACAAATACCAAACAGCATGATAATGCCCTGAATAAAATCATTAATGGCTGTTGCCATATATCCGCCAAATATTACATATACACCGGTAAGCACTGCCATTACTGCAATAACTACCCAGTATGGAATATCAAAAACCAGACCAAACAAGCTGGACAATCCGTTATACAATGATGATGTATATGGAATTAAGAATATAAATACTATAATTGATGCAGCCACCTTAAGTGGTGTTGAGTTAAATCTCTTACCAAAGAAATCAGGCATGGTTTTTGCATCAATATGCTGTGTCATAACTCTTGTTCTTCTTCCTAATACGTTCCATGCAAGAAGTGAACCAATAAAGGCATTTCCAAGACCTGCCCATGTGGAAGCCAGTCCAAAATTCCATCCAAACTGTCCTGCATATCCAACGAAAATAACCGCTGAGAAGTATGAAGTACCAAAGGCAAATGCTGTAAGCCATGGGCCTACCGAACGTCCTCCAAGAACAAATCCATTTACGTCTGTTGTGTGTCTTCTGGTGTAAAATCCCACAAATATCATTATGGCAAAAAACACTACCAGCATAATGGAACATAATGTAACTGTTGTCATTTTAATTCCCTCCAAATTATTATGTGAATATATTTCCGTGGCTTTAAAGCGTTGAACTTTAAACCGTTACGCTTTAAAGTAGTAAAGCAATTATATAAAAAAAGAAACTGCTTGTCAACAACTGGTTTTGTCAACAGGCAGTTCCTAAACTACTTACTGTATTTCTTTTCAATATCTGTTATCATATCCACCCTTCTTGCATGTCTTCCGCCTTCAAATTCAGTTCCGAAAAACTCATCAAGAATCATCTTTGCCAGTTCAGTTCCAACTACACGGGCACCAAAAGCTATAATATTAGCATTATTATGCTGTTTTGTAAGCTTTGCTGAATAAGGCTCGCTGCAAACAGCTGCTCTTACTCCCGGAACCTTATTGGCACTCATGGATATTCCAATTCCCGTTCCACAAATAAGTACACCGTAATCAACTTCCTTAGAAACTACTGCTTCTCCTACTTCCTGACCCTTACTTGGATAATCGCATTTAATTATTTCACCGTTTTCATCGTAATTAGTTCCGTAATCAACACATTCATATCCTTTTTCTTCCATATATTTCAACAATTCATTTTTCAAATCAATTGCTGCATGGTCGCATCCAAATCCAATTTTCATTTTATTTTCCTCTTTTTTAATAATATATTTGTATTTTCATTTTAACCAGTACGGTATTATATGTCAAATCCATAATGGAATGCTTGATTTTCTTTTCATAAGTTATATACTATTAATACAATACAATGTTAAATGAGGGAGCGCTGTTTAAATATGAAAATTAAAAAACTTCTTTGGGGGATTTTTTTTGTTTTTTTTCTAATCATATTGATTTTTTCCGGATACAAAATAATCTCTATTTTTTTTGACAACGGTGGCAATGTTGATAAATATATTGAAGAAACATCCACTATAACAAAGGAAAGTGAAAGTGATTCCATGGCTGATAATCATGGTATTAAATGGTCATCCCTTAAGAAAGCCAACGATGATATATACGCATGGATTTACATTCCAAACACTAATGTGGATTATCCCATTGTTCAGTCTTCAGTTTATGAGTCTGACACTCTTTACCTAGACCATAACATAGACAAGAAGCCTGACATAGCCGGTGCCATTTTTTCAGAGCGTGCCAACAGAAAGGATTTTTCTGACCCTGTGACGGTTATTTATGGTCATAACATGAAAAATGGTTCTATGTTTAAAACTCTCCACAGTTTTGAAGATGCTAAATTTTTCAAAAAAAATAAATTTATTTACATATATACGGAAAAACGTAAACTTACCTATAAGATATATTCGGCGTATGTATACGATGACAGACATATATTAAATTCATTTAATTTTGAAGATAAAAAGATATTTAAAAAATATTTAAAGTCTACCCAAAATCCACAATCCCTTACAAAAAATACCCGTAAGGTGGATTTAAACACCGACAGTAAGGTACTGACTCTTAGCACCTGCACTAACGGTGCCGCAAACACACGATATTTAGTACAAGGAGTATTAATTAAAGATGAGCAGACAAAGTAACGATTTATATAGCAATATAGAATTAGTGCCTGATGATTATTCAGATGATAAGCAGGCTGATTCAGGTAATAGTGCCACTAATTTAGAAGATGAACAGGTTACCTCCAAAGGCGAACATCACAGCAGTCACCACTCAGGTTGCGGACATCACTCCAGTGGCTCCCACCATCCAGGGCGTGGGCATCATTCCGGTCACCATCATCATAGCCACTCCTCTAGTAGAAAAAGTGGCTCTAAGAAAAAGAAAAAATGGAGCAGGAAGAAAAAATTCTTCGTTATATTGCTCTTGGTGATTTTATTTTTAATTCTTGCACTTTTAACTACTTTTGGAGTAATGCATTATTTAGGCAAAAAATCCTTACTGGGAAATGAGGCAGTTGCCCTTACTCTTCCTGAGGATATTAACTATGACGATATTGAAGGCGACGGCAAAACCATAGAATACAAGGGACACACTTACGAGTTTAACAGTAACATTGCAAGTATTTTGTTTATGGGTGTTGACCATGATGAGTTTAAAGATGATGCCGTTCCATCTACAGCAGGACAGGCCGATGCCCTGTATCTTATGACCTATAATATTTCCACCGGAAAAATTAAGGTTTTAGCCCTTAACCGTGATATTATGACTGATATCAGCAGATATGACAGTGAAGGTAATTATTATGATACGGCGACTAAACAGTTATGTCTTGCTTATGCATATGGAGACGGAAAAGAATTAAGTGCCAAAAATCAGGCTATGGCAGTGGAACGTTTTATTTACAACATTCCAATTAATACATACTACGCCATTGATTTTTCATCCCTTAAAATATTAAATGATGATATCGGTGGTGTCACGTTAACACCTGAGTACACCTTTTCCTCCTTCACCAAAGGACAAAAAATTACTCTGAAAGGTGAAACTGCCGAACAGTTTGTAAGATACAGAAATACAAATCTGTTAGATGACAACCTACGACGTATGAGTTGCCAGAAGCTGTACCTTAACAGTTTTGTCAGTCAGCTTTTGCCATCAATAAAAAAAGATATTAACGTTCCGCTAAAATTGTACAAAGATTCATCAAAGTACACAGTAACAAATTTAGATGCCAATATTATGGTATATTTGGCATCGACTCTGGCAACTAACTATTCCGGGCTTAACATTACTTCCATTAAAGGCAAGTATGTAGAGAAGAAAGATGACCGGTTTGCTGAGTATAAAATCAATAAAACTGATTTATTCGAGAAAATATTAGATATTTATTATATAAAAACTCGTTAATATGTTGCTTTTTTGTTGATTTATTGTATAATTACTTAATAGTATCAAATTTTGTATATGGGAGGTCTACTTATGAAAAGAAAGTTTATTGCTTTGTTTATTACTTTAGTTTTAACATTTGCTTTTTCTGCTAACTGTTTTGCTCTTCCGAGTCCAACAGAGAAACCTATCAAGCCGACAACATCACAGACTGTTACAGTTAAACCGGCTAGCGATAAGGATGGCAATTGGTCAAAGGGTGATAAGAAAGGTCTTACTTTTGTAACAAACGTTAAGCTTGATAAGAATACAACTATTTATGTTGATGGTAAGGTACTTGATGCATCAGATTATGTTGTAAAGAATAATAAAATTATTTTATCAGCTGACTTTTTAGCAAGTCTTTCATGTGGTAAACACACACTTACAGTTAAAACGAGTATAGGTACAGCAAGCTGCGATTTCTATATTTCTGAAAACGGCGAAACTGTAGCACCTAACAATAAAAGTGTTTCACCAAAGACAGCTGACAATGGCAATTATGTTCTTATTCCTGTAGCATTGATTTCAGCTTTATTCCTTGGGATTATGCTTTTAGGAAGAAAAAGAATTACAGAATAATTGATTCATACTTAAATCAAAAACAGTGAAGTGTTCATGGCTTCACTGTTTTTTTGTTTTTATAAATGCCCTGGTAAATAATTTTATATGATACTTCATTTTTTCAACAACTTAGTTTAATAACAGAATTCTGCCTTACACGTAAAAAAACCTTTCGTCATGATTATCATAACGAAAGGTTTTCTTATGCCGGCGACCGGAATCGAACCGGTACTGTGTTGCCACAACAGGATTTTAAGTCCTGCGCGTCTGCCAGTTCCGCCA
>NZ_CAKVZL010000015.1:0-30503 GCF_934835595.1 Eubacterium sp. AF15-50 | reverse complement strand
TATTTCACCCTTTCGTAAAAATCTAAGTCCTTGGCAGGCACAAAGATTATATCTTCTTCATGAGATACATGTTGAATACCTAATGCTTTCATTGTTTCTTCATAATCTTCATTATCCATGCTTGTCGGTGTAATTGCCATTTTTTCAGCTATACGACTTCCTCTTAATGCCACCTTATGTCCCTTATATATTGCGTATGGTCTGACACTATAGACCTCATCTACTTCACTAGCAGTAATTGGACGAACCATATATCCATCATTTTCAAAACACTTATCATCTATATGTTCTTTATTATGAATATAAATAAATTCACCATCTCTATCCAGCATCTTATTAATTCCGTATACTGTCTTCTTGTATATAACATAGTCTCCCCATCCAAATATCATTTTATCTCTATCCACTTCTGATCCTCCTTCACATACCTATATCGCCTTGCTATTTTACCATTTTCGATCTTTGTTATCAGTGCATTATCATATTTTACTCCGCCTTTTTTTAAGTTCCATTCTGGTATGACTTTACCATTTTCCGATCCCGTAAATCCATTTCTCGTACATGGATTTTCATCTACATTACTACCTCCAAATTCTTTTCCGTATGTATTGTCCAAATTAATCTTCTCCAAATTTCCTGATGTAGTCTTAAATTCTATCTTCCAGTATGACTTGTCTGTTAAGTGATATGGTGTGCCTTTGTAATTCAGACGAAATGTTTCAAAAATATCCTTAAAATTTCCAACATCATTATAATCTTCCGCCCTTGATATATACCCCATTATGGCATTATAGTCTCCACTTACATACTTTTCTGCATCTTCCGGCTTAATATATTTTCTAAGCAGTGTATTCTTATTTATCGTAAACTTTTCCCTTATAGACTTAATTATCTCCTTCTCTCTTCCTGTGTATTTTTCACCCTTTAACGGCTTAAGCTTCAATTCCTGAAATTTATCTATGCTTATTTCATTCTCCTTAAGCCCACGACACAGTGTCCTGCTTAATGACAGGGTGTTCTTGTTTTTCAACAGTGTCACCGCATCATCAGGGTAATCTATCATCAACTGAATGCCCTTCTTTTCATCAGTTTCCGGCAGACTGTTGATTACGTCAATTACATCGTGAATGTTGCCATTTTCTTCATATTTCTTTATTAATGCCCGCCCGTCTTTTCCAAACGGTTCCAGCTCGCGGGCAGTCATTTCCCCATACCTGTCCTTTATGTCATCCCAGTAATCATCAATGGCATTGTTTCCACCCGTGCCTTCTTCTCCCGGATTTGGATTCTCCTTGCCGGGTTCCGGGATTTCCTTACCTGGCTCCGGGATTTCCTTACCTGGTTCCGGAATTTCCTTACCTGGCTCCGGTATTTCCTTACCTGGTTCCGGGATTTCCTTTCCTGGCTCCGGGATTTCCTTTCCGGGTTCCGGATTTTCCCTGCCCGTGCCTGTGTCTCCTGTTCCCGTTCCGCCGGTGCCTGAATCTCCCCCTGAACCCGAGTCTTCTCCTCCCGGTTTGTTCTCTCCCGGTTTTTCCGGATCCACGTCCGGATCCTTTGGATCCACCTTCGGATTCTCCGGATTCACCTTCGGATCCTCCCTTCCCGGTTTTGGTGGATTAACGTCATCTCCTATTTCCAGTATGGTCTTTCCGCCATATTTTTTTGATATGAACCTGAAAAATCCTGATTCATCATATTTTATGTTTTTCATTATTTTAGGCAATGCATGCTCAAATATGAGAAGCATCACAGTAGCTTCCAACGCCTTGCCAAGTATCTCCCGGCCCGTCTGATAATCAGCATTCTTCATGTATTCAATTGTCTTTTCCCCAACATCCGCAGCCTCAGTCACCGAGAAATATGCTCCCGTTATTCCAAGTATCACCACGCATATGTCCAGAATGCTTATTCCATACTCCATTGACAACAGCACGTTCACAAGTGCTTCCATTGCACATAAAGCAAAATATTCATATGTTGCTATTGTAAACACGGCAGCAACTGCCACCAGCACGGTGAACATCACAAAGCCAAGTTCAGATGAACTTTGTCCACCGCATAAACCACCTGCAATCATGTAAGAAGCTGCACCATTTTCGGTATTTAATACAATATAACCGGTTCCCTGCCAATCGTAGTAAGATATTTCTTTCTCTGGTACTATTACTATTTTATCATTATTTAGTGCCTTTTGAATTTCCTTTTTGGTATTTTCGTTAATTGAAAGACTGTTTAACTTGTCCGTATCTTCCTTTGACAAAGTAAGAACGTCTATACCTCTTTCCTTTGCCTCCTCAATAACTGATATGGAAGATATTCCCTGAGTGTCCGTTGCTTCACCTATTACATATCCCTCTAAATACGAACCTATCGCTCCACTTAGCATCATAAAATTCTTTACGTCTGCATTTTCTCTGATAGCTTCATCTTTGTTTTCAGATTCATCCTGCTTCGGTGCAACCCCTAATGTATCAGTATCCACGTCAATATATAATGAACCGTCACTAATGGCAACAGGCATTCCCATCATCCTGCTTACCTTCGGCATGTACCCCACTATGCATTGGCTGATACACCTTGCCCACTGTACCCCGGCCGCCTTTGCCGAGAGCTGTGTGTATAAATCAAGATACCCGAAATACTCCTGACCCACGGTACATGTCAAAACTTCCATTGCCTGAATCAGATTTCTTTTTCCACTTTTAACCTCATCAACACAGGACTGAAGCTCTTCATATTTTGTGTCAAAATAAGTGCTGTTTATGGTATTGTAATCAAATACAATTCCATAAATCCCACCTGAAACAAGGGGATTTTCCACCTTTACTTCATCAGTTCCTGCCTCAGCTATATTCATTACAAGGTTCGTGTATGTACCCGGAATCTGTGAATTACCTTCAAGAACCTTTTGCTCATCTACCTTTATTACCGGCTTCACTCTTACCAGATATGATGGTGTTGAAAATAAATCACCATACCTGTCTATTATTTTTTCATCCTCATCGGTTGCAGGCTCATAACTTAATGTTACATTATGTCCATATAAATCCGCCGTATAAAATGTAATGCTTGCATCCGCAGTTTCAGCAAAGGTTTCCCCGTACAGTGCATTATTAACTGCCAATGTGATTTTATCCATAAAATCATCTGTAAGGTAATTTTCTTCATACGTTATGCTTACTACATGGTAAGGAAGACTGTTAGGCAGATATCCGGTTTCTACCTTCTTTATATTTCTTATCCCTACTGCATCAGCAACTTCCTTTAATTCTATATCATTATTATTTATAAAGTCCTTAAGTTCACTTTGCTTTTGTGATACTTCATTTTCGCTATTTTGAATATCCCCGTTGAATATATCTTTGTAATCTGAATTGATTAGTGCTTCTTCCAATTTTTCTGTACTAGAATAAGTAACGTTTTTTTCTGTATCTCCCCGCAAAAATTTCTCTACCCTATTATCTTCCACCTCTTCTTCATACTGTTTAAAGGACGGGTCAACATCTACCCATACCTTTTCTCCACTAACTTTTCCTGCACCCCTGTATGAATCATATGGAACCAGCACCTTTACCCAGGCATGTTCTATTCTCAATTTAGTAATCTTGCCTTTTCCATTAATTCCATAATTAGTTGAGACTCCCAGCATTGACATTGCATTAACAGCTGCTTTTTCTGTCTTAACTCCAAGCCAGTTCATTGCCTTATTTATTTCAATATCAACATTGCCTGTTACAAACTTTGCTTCATATCCCTTATATCTTAATAATGCAATCAGTAACGCCGCCTGATCCAGATCATTTCCTGCTTTTTGCTCATATGTTCCTATGGCACCAAGTCTTAAACCGGTATACTGCCTATACTGAATATTGTTTCTGACATATTCATATATTTCTGCCGGTGTTTCCAATGAATCGGCTATTTTTTGTATACTTTCGTTAATTTTAAGATATGACTCGTTGGCAGCTTCCGTAGAATCAGCACTATAATTTATGTAATTAGACTTAACCATCTGCTCACCAATTATTTTTTCTGATTCATACCCCGTTGCCCTTCCATGAGCCTCATCGTCATTATCCACCTTTGGCTCATCATACTTTTGCATATCTTCTATTTCAGATTTTATTGATGCAATCTCAACATTAACTTCTTTTTCCGAAACAGTACCTGATTTCATTTTTTCAGACAGCTTTTCAATTTTTTCTGAAACCCTGTTAAGACCATTCATTGCCAGTTTTTCATAGCTGTCGGCTCTTTTTATTATTTCTTCCGATGTTGTATTTTTCTTTGCGTTCTTAACTTCCTTTTTTACTGTTTCCTCTGTATCCTTTATTAGTTTTCCAAGATTATTCAGTGTGTCTTTTTGTTTTTCTCCCTCTGTTGAACCTTCTAATTCTTCCATCACTTGTGAAATATCGCTATATTTCTTTGCTGAAGCCACCCTTATCTGTGGTTTTTCCCCCTTCATCTCATTACATGCAATTGTCTTATCCGACTTACTTTCTCCCGGCAAAATGTCCGGTGCATAAGTAGATACTACCATTATTGCAACAATAAGTGACGCTGCTATTATTGTATTATATAATTTATTTTTAAACATGCTTAATGACATTACTGTACCCCTTCTTGTTCTTTCCTGTTGTTTTTCTTCAATGCTACGCAAATGATAATTAAAGCTATACATTGTATCAGAATCATTATCCTAATATTATCCCTGGTAATAAAATCACCTGTTGTAGGACTTAATATGGACTTACCGTTTTCCATATATTTCACTGACTCTGACTCTTTTTCTTCCTTAACACTTCTGTTATCTATACTTGCAACATTGTTTTTTGCTTTGTTACTATGATTTAAATCCGTCTTAGAACCACCCCTTTTATTGGCAGTTTCTTCTTTGTTTTTGTTATCTTTGACAGTATTTTTATCATCCTTACCCCTACCCACATTTTTCTCTTTCACAAACACTGCCTTTATTCTTACGCCTTTATCCGGCATAACTATGTTTATTTGTGAACTATTTACCTGATTAATGTCCAATGATATATCTTCACTTACCCACTTATCAAATACATATCCCTTATTGGCTTTAGCATTTAAGGTGACTACTTTGTTCTTCTTGTATTCCCCACTTTTATCCTCTACATTTCCTCCTGTTCCTGCCGTAACTTTCAATATATATATGTGTTCCAAAATATCTATTCCTGCTACATCAAGGGCTGTCATTTCTCCATTAATCTCCGCCATATATATGGCAATATAACTTCCCTCTTCATAGCTCTTAGTTTTAACAGTTATCTTTTCACCAGCTTCGTTACTACCTGCAAGTTCCATCTCACCGTCAGTTATGTAAATTCTGTTGGCATCATCCTTATTGATTAATACAATTCTTGTATTTGTTTTTTTCTTTTCTAAATTGTTATAATCAGTTAAATTAATATCTGCCGTAATATCATCCCCAACATATACTCTATTGTCAGATAATGACATTTTTCCTGTGACCTGTCCCTTATTTTCATCCATTATTGTTTCTTCCGGTTTATTGTGGGACAATATACTGTTTCCTTCTTTTTTCTCGATTTTAACAGTGCTCTCATCCTCACTTTCATCTTCATTTTTTATATCCGGTATAGCTGAACTTTTATTGTTTGAAACACCAATTTTTATGTCATCTAAGTTAATTTCTATGTTCTCATCATTTTCATCAACGTAAGAAAATTTTATGTCTTTAATTAAATTTATATCTTTCTCAAAGAACATATTTGAAATGTCATATTTAATGTCTAAATTCCGGTCCTCCCCCACTCTTAAATAATTTCTATTGTAGATTACTGTTGTTGTACCATCTTCATTTTTTATCACTTCATCAGGTTTATTATCAAAACTTATTTTTGAAAATGGAATATCATTTTCCAGTGTCATGGAAAGTTTCACATTTCTTCCTGCCATTTTGAAAATATCTCCCAGTAATTCCCTAACACTACTGATAATTTCGCCGTTATCCTTTGAATTAACCCAGCGTCCTCCACCTACTTCTGTGATATACTCCATTGTTTCCTTTGCTTCTTCGATTTTTTCCATCGAATAATCATTTTCCAGATAAACACCATAAATATTAATATTCTTTCCTCTGATTTTGTCTTCATCAAGTGTCTTGCTATCTATCCCTTGACTTCTCGTTCCATCAGTAAATAAATATATTACCCTGTCTCTGTCATCTTCGTCAAAAAAACCTGAAAAATAATTTATGGCATAATACGTGAATGTTCCACCGTTCGGTTCTTTGCCATAGGCTCTCTCAAGCCCCCAATTTATTTCCTTTTCATTATTTGTAAAATCTCCAATGTATCTGTTCAAAGTAACATCAAACATTGCCACTCTGTCTTCCGGCTGCTTGTTATCTATTATTAATTTCGCACCATCTACCGCTTTCTTCCAATCCTCTTTTGACATGCTTCCGGAACTGTCAAGCATTATCATTATGTCCATTGGTTTTCTTTTAATTGTTTCCGATAAACCTTTTCCTGATAATGAAAAATCAACATTTATGTTGTCCGTTGTGGTGTCAATGAAGTTACTGCTAACCTTATAATCTATGTCAATTCTATTTTCGTCTGTGGATGAATATATCTTCACATAATTGTTTTTGGTCTTTTGCTCCACACCTTTTCTTAATATTTTCGTTTGAATCCTGACAATGGTTGTATCTTTTATATCCGGAACATATGTAAAATCATCAAAAATAACTTCCTTTAAATTCTCTCCACCAATTTTTTTATTTTCCGCCTTGTATAAAACCTTTTCATTGTCCCCAATAATACTTACCTCTGCGGTTATTTCATCACTTACATTTGATAAAACATATGCTGACGGCTGTATTATTATTTTTTTACCTGAATTAATTTTATATGCTTTTGGAGAAATATTACTATTAACAGATTGAACTTCAAATGTTTCTAATACTTCAACAGCCTTTAACCTGCTTGCTATAACCTCTCCTTTGATGTTATCAACTATTGAAACTAGAACTTCAAAAGTACCAATATTATTTTCTGTATTCCATAAATAGGTATTGTTCCCTTCTGTATTCAACATTTGTGAATAACCTTCTTTTCCTGATACAACAACAATTACCTTATAATTGTCCTTCATTCCTATAATATCAGGTGTTATTTTAACTTCTGAATAGGCGCCTATTCTTTCCTTATCAGAACTTATCTTTATTCCTTTTATTAATACATTACCTGTATTTAGCTTTCCGGCTACTTCTTCATACTCATTTACCAAACTAATGTAAAGACTTGTAAGTTCTGCATCTTCAAATAAACTGCCATCTTCAGCCACTTTATTTGAGATAACTGAAATTCTGTTTAATGTATCATCATTATCTTCCACAAGTGCTAATGAACACATAAGGGAATTTTTTATTGTTTCATTATCAATTCCCCACAATGTATTATCTTTTTCGTTACTATCTATGTACTCTCTACATTTCTTTAATATTTCTTTTCCTGCCTTATTAAATGAAGCTGTATTTCCCTTAATAACCCTGTATACCAAAGCTGTAAGGTAACTGCTGGATTTTTCTCCCGAAAAAGCAAATCCACCATCTTCATTTTGGCAAAGATTAAGATAATTTACAGCTTTAGTTATTTTTTCACTATTATCTTTTTCGCTTTTCTCCATACACTCCACTGCAAGAATAGTGTCTAAAACATCACTTTTATAATCTTTTGAAATTCCAAACCCGCCATCTTTATTTTGGAGCTCTGCAAACTCTATTTCTTCCTGATTTTTATTTACTAATTTATTATTTTGGGTAATTGCTAAGAATTTTCTGAATATGTCATCGTTACTTTTAGTTTCAGATTTTTTAAGCCATTGTAACGCCTTCTCTTTTTCATCTGCTAAGCTTTCCTCATAAGCTAAGTTTTCCAATATTTGGGATGTTTCATAAAGTTGAATGTTATCACCAAAACTTCCATCCCCGTTTTGTTCTTTTTTAATCCACTTAACTGACTGACATTTTAATCTGTCCATTTCAGCTAATGATATCGTTTCAATTGAAAAAGCACTTATATTTATGTTCATGACTGCCAGTTCCACAATCATCATAAATACAAGTGCGTGTGCTAAAAATTTTAATGCTTTGGTATTCATTGGATAAGTCCTCCCCTTTGTTTTTCGAATAAAAACATTATAGAACTTATAAAAACATTTTTCAAGTTTTTTTCCAGTAACTTTGTATAATACTTCCAATAATGCTGTATTATTACTATTACATTACAGCAATTTAGCATAAAAAATATCCGGCAGGATTTCCTGCCGGATAAAAAATCATATTATTTTATTTTATCATCTGAAAACTTATTCAAAATAAACTGTTATCTTGTCTATTTCACCGTTTCTTACAGCTTCAGCCTTTTCTCCCACAATCTTTGGTTCTGTTGAAACAACTTCTCCATTGATTTCAATCTTAGATACCTTAGCTGCATCCTTTCCAAATGTATTCTTGCCTGTGTTATTTACATATGTAACATCGCATGTTGAAAGCAATCTGAAGGTTGCCTTTCCTTCATCAAATAACCAGTTAGCAAGTTTTGGTTCAAAATTAAGAACTAACTTTCCATCTTCGTATGTAAATACCTTGTCACCTATAAACATTTCAATCCACATAGAAATCATTTCTGTTGTAGAACCTGAAAGTCTTGCAACGAATCCTCTTCCATGAACATCCGGATTAGGATTGGCACTTGATGCAAGGAAAGAAGAATTTTCTAATGTGCTTCTTCCATACATATTCGGATCAAGGAACGGTATAAGTGCTCTTGTTATTGTGTCATAATATTCATCATATAAGCCTGCCTTAAGCATAGCAAGAATATATTTATATTCCATATGAAGGAATACATTTTCTCTCTCCTGCCATCCCGGTGTAAATGCACGGCAACGACCATTTTCCATGGAGCATCCTTCAATTGATGCAGATGTTTTATACATGGCAAGTTTCTTGTCATAAAGATCTGTTTTCTTTACCTTGTCGAACATATCTCTTGCTGTGTCAACATCAACATATCCCATCATTCTTGCAGGACCTTCAAGGAAATACGGAAGAGGAACCGCTTTAAATGCCTTAACCTTTGCCTTCTGTAATCCGTAATGACTAATAACCGGCTCACCATTTTCATCTACTACAGGTTCAAAATCTACGGCTTCATGAGTAAAGTATGTAGGAACAAGACCATTTCCAATTTCTACAGCCTTCTCAATACCCTTTTCAATCTTCTCTGCAAATGCTTCAAAAACTTCAACGATGTGTGCCTTAGATACTGAATCCTTATCTCCACTAAATTCCAGCTTAGTTGCAGCTCTGTAAGCTTCTCTCACTGATGCAACAGCATCCCAATATTCAAAGTCATTAAGGGTTCCTGCATTATATTTGTCCAGCTCTGCCTTAACTGCATCTAAATATTTTGATATTTCAACAGGCATTACTACAAATCCGTCACCACCGAAATTATCTGTAATAAACTTAACAAGTCTCTTCAGTTCAAAAGTTTCAGGTGTTCCTGAACCAAACAATCCCGGAAGTCCATTCATTGCATCGTTCCAGCCAGGCTTTCCACCTTCCATTTCAACACCAATTCCATCCATATCCATCTGGGCGAACTTGCTAAGTGCCAAAATAATCATCTTAACTGCAAGGGTTGTATGAACAGTCTTGCCGTCCTTTTCCTTTAACCAGTTAGTTGCCCACTTGTTAAATCCTTCTCTTGCAAGTTTCTCCTCATCTTCAACTTCCATGCCGTACTGACGTACATCACCCTTTTTGTTAATTACATATTTCTCATCTCTTGGAACAACATATGCAACGCTGTCATAGAATTTATATGTATCATCTCCAAACAGGAACTGATCCTTTTTGTCAGGGAATACTGATAAATAATTATCCACAAGATCCATATTATAATCCCAATGGTCACTCCAGTATCCTTCGCCAAAACCGGCTTCTATATTCTGATTGCAGTTATTTAAAATATTGGCAATAAATTCACCATCATCCACTTTAAGATTTAACTGTAATCTTGCGATTGTATTGGAAATCTGTCCCGGTGTAAATTTACCTTCCACTATTTTAACAATGGCAGATGCATCACCATCAATGCTTTCCTTTACATATGCCTTAACTTCTTCCTCTTTTCCTTCAATAACATTGAAAAGACTTGGACGTACCTCTAACGGATTGTATCCGTCTGCCTGAACTAAACTAAAGAAAGTCTTTACGTTAAAGTCCCCAACATCTTTATTAAAGAACACGTCATTTCTTCTATTCTGTGAAACATCACGGAAGTTACCATTACCCTGAGAATAATACTCTGCTGCAATTGAGAAGAAATTATAATCTCTTTCAGGATCACCATGTTTACGGCTAAACAGGTGAATAATTGATTTATTTCCGTCTTTATTAAGTACATATGGATATCCTCCACGAAGGAAGTTATCTAAATAGCACTGCTCAATATACTGGTCAAACTTGCCTGCTGCAGTATGTGTTTTAACATCTGAAGTAAAGCTTTCAGCTAACTCTTCTGCTTCCACAAATTTGTCCTGTAAATATCCTTCTTTACAGAATGTGTCTATCTTTGCGTTAATCTGATCTACAGAACCTGCAAAGCCCATCATTGTATCAAAGGAGAATTCTTCTCCGTCATCTAACTGTGTCTTAAATGGTGTAAAACCACAAGGTACCTTGTTAGCAAAGCACTGTTCTTTTCCAAGAACATTATCAATGCCACCATCAATAAATCTTACCGGTGTCATAAGGGATAAATCATAACCAAACACTGTATCAACGTCGTAAATTACATCCTGTAATTTTCCGTCCTTAACTGTAAGATAATAATAACCACCCTCTACATCTGATACCTCAGCTGAATCCTTTGTTGAAGCTCTAAGTGTATAATAAGGAACTTTGTTATCAATATTTTTGATATATGCCCAGCTTTTAAATAAGTTTGACATTTCCTTAAATTCACCATTAGAAATACCATATGTAATAATCTTTGGAAGTCCGTCAATTATCTCTATGTTCTTTTTCTGTCCACTTATGTTTTTAATTGAAACCTGTCTTACTAATGCTCCAATGCTTTCGTTTGGTAAAACATAGTAATTAACTGTTATTTCAATTCCGTATTTTTCATTTCTTTCGATTACTTTAAAACTATTCTTATTCATACGAATCTGACGTTTTGCATCATCTTCATATTTGAAGAATGGTTCATAATATTCTCCGTCTATGGTTAAGAATGTTCTAAAGCCTTTTACTGTTGTATTTTCAAACGCTGTATTTGCTGAATTGAACTCCATAATGGCATTTCCTTTATTGTCAATACCAAAACTGTTCATTCCCTGACCTCTGTTGGTGTAAAAAGTCCACATTGGAATACCTTTCACACCTGCAAGACCAGGAAGAAAACTTGAGAATGCAGGTAATCTGTCATAATCATCAATTACAAAAGTCTTACCTTCAAGTCTGTAATTTTCCATTATAATCTCCTTACGAATATATCTATTTTTTACTTGTTACACTTTCCACATGAGCTTCTATAGACCATCTTTGGAGAAAGCTTAGTTACAGTACCACTCTTATCTCCCTCATCATTTAATAATCTGAAAAGTTCATTGGCACTGGCACTGCCCATTTCTGTAATCGGATTGTGAACTGTTGTAAGTGGAACTCCGTAATAAGCACTTAATGTGCTGTCATCATAACCTATTACGCTTACCTGTTCCGGAACTTTAATTCCCACATCCTGCAATGCCTGTATACATCCCCATGCCATTTCATCGTTGGCACAGAACATTGCGTCCGGCAGTTCTACACCGCTAGAAAGCAATGAGCGCATTTCACTATACGCTAAAGATTCCTCATAATAACCTCTTAAAACAATGTTTTCGTCTATAGGGAGATTGTTCTTTTCCATCATTTCAACGTAACCTTCGTAACGATGCTTGTCATCTCCCGATTCATTTCCATGCATATATCCGATTCTCTTGTGACCAAGTTTAATTAAGTGATCAACAGCCATTGTTGCACCTAACTTATCATCTGATAACACACCTGAAATATTTCTTCCTTTGCTGGCCCTGTCAAGGAATACCATAGGAATATTAACTGTAGCTATTCTCTTAACATAATCACCTGTTAGATCTTCATGATAGATAATTGCCCCTGCTACTCCTGATGCAATAATCATTCTATAGATTTCGTCCGGTGAGTTTCCGTTACTTACATAAATATTTAACATATAGTTATTTAATTTACACTGTAAGTGAACAGCCTGTATTAATACCTTATAGAAGTCTCCCTGCAAACTTGTTAAAAAGAGGCCTATTGTATTTTTTCTGTTAGACTTAAGTAATTTTGCATTCATATTTGGAATGTAATGCAATTTTTCTACTGCCAATAATACCTTCTGCTTTGTTTCCTCACTTACGATGTCAGCTCTGTTAAAAACATTTGAAACTGTTGAGATTGCCACTCCTGCTTCCTTGGCAACGTCTTTTATTGTAACCATACAATAACCTCCATTTTTCTTTAAACATATTTTCTATCCGGCAAAGAGTTTTCCTTCTCTTCGCCGGACAAATCTTTTATTGTTTTACTGGTATACCCTTACATAGTCAACATACATATAATCCTGATATGTTTGTCTTATTCCTGAATTTGTATTGTATTCATTAATCTTTGTCCAATACTTAGGTGTTACATTCCCACCAAGGACTCCGCCTATAGCACAGTTAATGATAAGGTAGAAATCTTTATTATACGGCCATATTGCAGGAACGTTTACACCCTTTCCTGTAGCAACGTACATATCCGGATCATAAGTCCATGTTATTTTTCCATCAAGGGTAAATGTAACTGAATCAGGTGTCCACACAACACCATATGTATGGTATGCACTTGTTGCATCCTTTACAATAGCATTTTTGTACTTATTTCCTGAACTTGTTGGCATTCCGTTAAACCTCTGACAATGGATAGACTGTGGTATGGTTGTTTTTGATTCATCTTTAGTTGATTCAAAAACGTCTATCTCACCACACATCGGCCATGTTCCATATCCTAACATCCAGCCTGCTGCCCATGTTCCCTGACCTTTTGGTAATTTAGCTCTAAACTCAACTTTACCATACTTTAATGAATACATATCCTTAGTCCATATTTTAGTTGAATAATAACGATTAGGTACACATGATTTAGTTTCAGGATTATACTCAAACTGTGGCTTAATAATCAGATTTCCATCTTTTACTTCACTAAATCTCATTTGATAGTTCTGAAGTTCCTTGTTTCCGTATCCGCCGGCACCTGTTGCACCATTATTATTCCATTTTGTTGTGTCAAGCTCTGTTCCTTTAAATTCATCATTCCAAACCATTTTACGAACCTTATCGCTTACAACTCCTGAATATTTGGCACTGGTGTATATTTTCTTACCAACCTTTGAGTATGCCTTGACTTTAAAATAATATGTTTTGCCTACTGTTAAATTGTCAATTTTTGTTCTGCTTACATTACCAACTTTTACAGACTTAAAACCGCTTTTAGCATTTGTGGAGTAATATACATAATAACCTGTTATATACCTGTTACCTGATTTTTCCCACATTACTTCAATACCCTTGTCTGAAGCATTTTTTGCCTTGTCAATTGTAATGTTTGGTGGTGTAACAGTTACAGGAACACTTTTCTTGCTTTTTCCAACTTTAACCACAATTTTACATGCTCCGGGTCTTTTGGCTGTTACTTTTCCCTTTTTAGTTACAGTTGCAATTTTCTTATTGCTTGATGTGAATTTTGCACCTTTTTGTTTTACCTTAATTGTTGTTTTTTTGCCTACGGTTAAAGCAATCTTCTTTCCGGACTTAATAGTTACTTTAGCACTTGCGTCTACCGGATTTACAGCAATAATCGTGGCCACCATGGCTACTGCCATTACAATTGAAGTGATCTGCTTAAAAATCTTCATATTTTTTTGCCCTTTCATTAATATTAATATAGTTATGGGAAAGGTCACATGCATGACCTCTTCCCTGTTGCTTTATTCACCTGTAATACCGGTGTTTTCAATACCCTCGATAAACTGTTTCTGAACGAGAGCATATAATACTAATAATGGTGCTATTGCCATAAGTGTGGCTGCCATTCGGTTAGCTTCATTTACCACATTTCCCGTACCACTTGCAGCACCGTTATCAAACAATGCCAGTTTTCCAGGAAGTAATTCTAATGCATCACCCAACATAATATTTGTTGTGTAAGTTTCATTCCAGTTAAATACGAATGAAAACAGGAATACAACAAGTATAGTTGATATTGATAATCTGATTGCTACGTGATAGAACACCTTAAATGAGCCGGCTCCATCAATCATTGCTGCTTCATCTAATGATTTTGGAATCATGTTGAAGAAGTTATAAAATATCAAAATTAACATTGTGGAATAAGTTCCCTGGCCTAACAAAGCCATTAATATCTGAGGAATAGCTGTGTTAATCATCTTAATTCCAATTGCACTTTCTAATGTTCCAAATAACATAATTCTTGGAACTGTTAAAAGTGGAACCGGAAGAATGAATGCTAATATAAGCATTACGAACCAGAAATTATGTCCCTTAAATGTATATCTTGATAATGCAAATCCTGTCATTGCCGACACCGCTGTCTGTGCTATGGCAAGCACTGCTGAAAACAAAATCGAGTTAATCAGTGACGTTGGTATGTTAAGTGTTGATATTGCATTTTTAAAGTTGTCCAGTGTAGCATGTTTAGGTATCCAGCTTATTGCCGGGTCAATTAAATCCTTAGATGTCATAATTGCTTTTGAAATCATCTCAAAAATCGGCTCTAAGAAAATAAATCCTATACATATAAGTACAAAATATATTGCTACTTTAGAGATAATTGCAACACCTTTTAATTTCTTTAATTTGGCAAAGTTGATTTTCTTTATAGCTGACAAATCAATTTTCTTTGCACTTGTATCTTTATTTGCCATATAACTTTGCCTCCTTTGCCTGATGTCTCTTTTGAGCTGCAAGTCTTCTCTTCTGCTGTTTGTCTAACTTCTTTAACTTCTTTTCCTGTCTCTTTCTCGCCTTTATATCCTTTGGCTTTCGCTCTCTGAATAATAAGAATACAATTCCTACGATAATCAAAACAATTACAGTGTATATCCATGCGTAGGTTGCCGCATAACCTAATCCGCTTCCCGTTTCACCGGTCTTTTCTTCAATCAGTTCATACAACGGATTAATTGAATTAAACATACCAAGCTGAATAACTGTAAATATCGTGATAATAAGTCCAATCTGCTTTAACATTGGAATTGTTATCTTCCACATTATCTGCCATGCATTAGCAGAATCAATTCTTGCTGCTTCATAAATGCTTGTATTGATTTTCTGTAAACCGTTTATAAACAGTACAATAGGAATACCTGTAAACCATAAAATTATTGATAACTGGTCAAATATTCCTGCCAATGCTGATGCTAAAGCCGGTGAATAACTGTCAATAATCTGCATTATGAAAATGTTTGAATAAGCATTTGCCTTTTCCACTGCCGCATTGATTTTATCTGCTGCTGTTGCCTCTGCACTTTGAACCTGCATAATCTGTGTCATAACCGGTCCTGACATAATTACAACCGGAAGGAAATAAATTGTTCTAAGTATTCCCTTACCTGTAGTAATCTTGCAAAGGAGATAAGCAATGATAAATGATAATACTACTACAATAAATGTATACGGTACAATCATCTGTAAATACTTAATCAGTGCTGGAAGGAAATCCGTACTTCCTACAAAGGCTTCAATGTAATTGTTTATGCCTGTAAAATGGATTTCATATCCTAATGTTGTCTTTTTAACATTGTTAAAACTTAAGTAAATTGTAAATATGAACGGAAAAAGCGTAAATGCCAGAAATCCGATAATCCATGGAGCCATGAACATATAACCTGTTCTGTCCTGTCTCTGCTGATATGTACGCATTTTCTTTCTTTTCTTAGGTTTTGCCTGTGTCTTAGGAGTTGTTGCTGACTTAATCTTTTCTTCTGCCATTATTTAACACCTCCCTCTATAACTTTTGCACTCATGGCTGCTACTGTTGTATTTCCTACAGTAACATCTTCATCAGTGTAATTTATAACAATACTCTTTTGGCTGCCATCCTTTGAATAGCTGTTTTCTATTACACCATCCTGTAATACTTTTCTTCCATCCCAGTTGTATCCTGCAACCTGTGATAAAGGCTCGTTTACAACCTTATAAATATTCTGAATCAACTCTTCATACTGTTCAAACTCTGTTGAATAATAATCTGAAGATGTAGTTGATGCTAATAAGTAAGATGGCTGCTTAGTTAAAACAAATGACGGTGAAATGTTATAATCAATCATTCTTAACTGGTCTGTTGCTGAGTAGAATGAGAAGTTAGCATATGGTGCGTAAACTTCCATTGTACCGTGAAGTACCATTTGTAAGAATGGAACCGTATCAGTTTCGTAAACATACTGTGATGTTCCAACCGGTGACTGTAAATATCTGTCCGCATACTTCCATAAGTAAAGATTTGGATTTACAAGATTAACCTTTGTTCCTTTCTTTGTTATGTTTTCAATTGTATCCTGATATAACTTTACAGCTTGAGATACTGTTGTTTCAGCTCCATCACTGTTATATGTGCTGATTAATACATTTGAAGCACCTTCTATTGTAAATGACGGGCTTAAATCTCCCAAATCATCATACAAATCCTGAATCCACTGCGCAGTCTTTTTAGGTGCTGCGTATCCGTATTCCGTTACCGGAACATTCTTTGGAAGAACTTCTGATTTATCCAGTTCAAGATACCGTGTATTCAAATGCTTTGCTGCATTGTTATAGTAACTTACCATATCTTCATTAATTGTAGTAAATTCTCTTGAGAATGAAATATCTACATTCTTCTTGTTAAAGTCTGACATAAGGCTTTCAAAAGCACCCTTCTTTCCAATTGAGCCAGAGAACTTAGTGCTGTTTGGTTTTGCCAGCGTCTGTCCGCCACTTTGCCATCCTATTAATCCTGAATTAATGTTGCTTATTCCATCATCTAAAATTTTGTCCAAGATACTTCTTACATCATCAACTGTTGTAACATCAACTTCCTGTGTTGAGAATACACCCTTCTTAGAATCTGACATAAGGAAGTCAATTCTAATTGGAATATTTCCATCTGCTGTTTTTTCAGTTAATGTTCCATTGTCAATTAAATGCTGTCTGTATGCCTTAGCCATTCCTGTATAGTCTGCTGCCGGCTTTCCGTCGCTGCCGTCACCACTTAAAAACTGATATGTCATTGATATATCAAACTTGTTTGGCTCATCCTGAGTCTTTCTGTATGACTCACCTGCCTGATTTATAACCTGATAAAATTCAGAGTTGAATTTGAAGCTAGGGTATGCATATGTATATCTTACTTCACCTTCTCCTGATGATGAAGGTGTTGCATTAATTGACATATATTCATCACCACTGTCCGCATAAGCTACAAATGCTGCCTGGGTTCCGTCACCATGGGAAATACCAAATACCGGCATTGTAGGATTCTTTACAGGAACTGTATCTCCTAATGAATCATAATATGTAAGCTGTGTTGCAGGGTCTTCCCCATAAACCTTACCTTTATAATCACTGAATTTTGTCTTGTTGTCTTCAAATCTTACCAATGCACCGCTTCCATCAGGAATTAATGCATAACCCGGTGTAATTTCTTTTCCCTTAAGAGTTACCCAGTCCTGCTCATCTTTGTCATATGCTAATGTTGCGCCACCACTTGTTCCTAAGAACGGTGTAATAACAATGTTGCATATTTTATCAATGGCTTTTCCTGTAATTTCTTTATAAGGAATGTTGTATGTTATGTTTCCGTCATCTCCAAAAGTAATATATACATTAATGCCTAAATCTTCTTTCTCAATTTTAAATAAGCATTTTAATACATATTCACCTTTTTCCTTGTCTACTGCTTCAAGTCCTGAATTGCCTTCATCTTCATCATATGATGCTGATGAAACTCTTGAAGTCTTCATAGCCTTACCTGAGCCTGTGTAGTACTCAACAGTAAGAAGCGAGTTTGCATATGCACCATAACGGTCATTAGTAAAGGATGAATCCTTTGGTGTATTGGCAATTGTCTTTACGTCTGCCACACTAATTCCCAAATCATCTGCATAATCTTTAATTTCTGACGGGTCATTATCTTCCTTGGCACTGTTTACCACATCAAAAGCTTCTTCTATCTCTGATGGAAGTGCTATGTCAACACCTGTTTTCCAGATATAACCTGTGTTCTTGTTTTCAATTAAGATAATATCCCTGTCATCTCTGAAATAATATCTGTAATCTCCTTTTTCACAAAGAAGTTCATAAGCATTTGTTTTTTCAAGTCCCGATTCAACCTTTTCAGGAGCCGGTCTTGTATCTCTGTTTGTGTTAAGGAACGCAGCTGCTACCGCAACTCCAAGAGAAAGGACACATAAGAGACATACAACAAGTGCTGTTATTTTTAACTTTTTATATTTAGCGGCCTGTAACATTTCTTATAATCTCCTTTCCTACTGTTAATAAGAAGTCATACAACTGTTCCCACATGATAATAACTACCAGAACTACTATAGCTACAATTAACATAAACACTGCTGTTATCAGTAAACTTACCACTGTATTTTTGAAATCATAATCATGTACAGTTGAAAGTCCCTCAAATATAACTGCTATGCTCCATACAAGTCCGATAATCATTATTACTGTAAGAATAAATGACTCATTATATGTCAATACATATGACATTCCGATAGTTGCCAACATGCATATCATAACCGGCATTAATCCGTAAGCCGGAATCATGTATACCTGTTTTAAGGTTCCGTCACCATCTGTAATTGATGTTACAAGATAGTTACATACAATAAAGAGAATCAATATTGCAAAGAAACCAACTACCACTGCTCCCATATCCATATCTTCAACCTTTGTATACTGGTAAATAAATCCTTTTGATGTCTGATACAGCATATATACACCGAAAAATACAATGTAAATAATTGTTGCTGCTATCATTGAGCCGTTTTTATGTACCCTTATATCATAGTATCTGTCAATAGGATGCTTTGCACATTTGAAAGCGTATCCGATTTCACCAATAACCGGTGTATTCTTTAATACCTTTCCTAATGCACGTTTCTTTTTCTTAATAATTTTATTCCTATCAATAAATCCAATAATAACCTTAAGTGCAATTAATATAATAAGAATAACAAGAACTGTGCCAAGCCATTTCTGAATTGACTTATTTCTTACTTCCCAGAATGCATCTGAATATCCGTCTCTGTTTCCGGCTATTTCAAAATGTTCCATTGCCTTATCATATTTTTCTGCATTGAAGTATGCCTTTGCTACACCATTGTGTGCTAAAACCGACATCTGGTTAAGCTGTAATACATAATTCCAATCTTTAAGTGCATCATCGTAATCACCGTTTTCGTATTCGTCTAATGCCTTAAATATTGTTGTTGCATATTCTGTAGGTGTGAAGGACTGTAAGAATCCTTTCTTTCCGTCAGCTGTCCAGATATTTCCGTCCCTATCTACTGCTATTGTAGTAAGGGATGAGAACAAACCTGAAATATCAGTATCCTCTGCCTGTTCACCTAATGAGAATATTACTTCTCCTGAGCTTGTGTATACCCAGATAAATCCTTTAGAATCACTTGCGTAAATAATTCCATTATCATCAGCAGTTACATCGGTAAAAGCATCTGAAGATATTATTGCACCATTAAACATATTTTTTCCGTTTGTACTATGTTTCTTTAAAAGGTCACCACCCTTTCCCATACAAACTGAGTAAGCTGTTCCCTTCTTATCAACATATACATTAGAGAATGTTGATGGCAAAGTGTTTAACGCTGCGGATTTTTTCTGCTGTTCTTTTGTATAAATAATTTTTAAGAACACCTGCTGTGGTGTTAATGTAGCTTTGTTTGAGGTAAAGTAACCTAAGAATTCCCCTGTATTAGCCAACTGAATAATTCCGGCATATACACCTTCTGATACGATGTATAAGTTATTTCCGCTATCTACTGTCACTTTACTAGGTTCGTAGTTTGTATCTGCAAAAATCGGTGCCGTTGGTCTGTCATATCTTCTTACATATTCAAAGTCTTTTGTGAATCTGAATACTGTTTTGGCTCCGGTATCTGCAACATATATTTCTCCTTCGTTTGTTCTAAAAATTCCCTTTGGAGTATCAAATCCCGTAAAATCTTTAGATTCAACTGTCTGTTTATTTATGACTTTTACAACTTTTTCTGTGTTTAAGTCAAAAATTACAATTCTTCTGTTTCCGGTGTCAACGATGTATGCCTGATTGTTATCATCAATAATCATGTCCTCCGGATCTGAAAGACCTAAGTCTGTTATGGTTCTGTCCGGCAGGTAAGCATCCTGTGTTCTTACCATCTCACTTTGGTCATCCATTGTATATGTATAACTGGTTGCCTGAGAAGCTGCCACAGGTAAAACTGCCATAACCGTAAATATCAATGCCAGAAACAGAGCCGATGATTTTTTCCATAATTTTCTCATTTATCTGCCTCCTTACTTGATACCTGAACTTGCCATTGTGTTCATAACCTTTGACTGCATGCATATGAAAATTATAAGGTTTGGTAAGAACAGGAATAAACTTGATGCTGCTACCATACCTGCTGCCGCCACCGCATTATTTACACCAATGGAGTTACAATAATATGTTAATGTTCTTAACGCTTCGTTTGTAATGTAGTTGTTTGATGTTTCAACGTTATTCCATACCTGCTGGAATGTAAGCACTACTGATGTTGCAAGAGCCGGCTTTGTAAGTGGAACAATTACCTTTCTTAAAATGGTAACATCTCCTGCACCGTCTACTACAGCTGCCTCAATAAGTGCATTCGGAATACCGTCAACAAACTGTTTTACAAGGAACAAACTTACAGGCATTGCAATAAGTGGAAGGACATGTGCAAACCATGTGTTGTATGCTCCGATTCTTACTATAATTAAGTATCTTGGAATAGCAACCGCTGTGGCTACAAACATAAGTGCCATCTGGTTGACTTCCCATAAAGCTCCCTTTAATTTGAACTTCTTTTTAGAGAAAACATACGCAGCCATAATTGTAATGATTATTCCAAGTACAACTGTTAAAAATGCTACTATAAATGAGTTCAAAAAATATCTTGACATTGGAATACCTGTTGCACCTGATAAGCTAAACAG
Source organism: Eubacterium sp. AF15-50 (assembly GCF_934835595.1). NCBI lineage: Bacteria > Bacillati > Bacillota > Clostridia > Eubacteriales > Eubacteriaceae > Eubacterium > Eubacterium sp. AF15-50. Next base: position 9,128 of record NZ_CAKVZL010000015.1, on the reverse strand, counting down.
GTTTTTAAAGTTATCCAATGTAGGATTTTGTACAAAAAGTGTAGGTGGGAATCTAAACAATTCTCCTAAAGGTTTAAATGCATTATTTATCATAAATATTACCGGAAGGATCATAAATATTGATAATGGTAATGCAACTACATGGAACTTAATCTGTCCACGGGAAAATCTTGTAGGATTAATTCTGTTACCTTGAAAATTTGCCATTTATGTATCCTCCTTTCTAATATTCTTCTTTTTCAGTAAATAATGTATTGGCTACCTTACTACATACCCATACGAGACATAACAGTGCAACAGATACTGCCGCCGCATAACCCATCTCGTATCTTACAAATGCGTAATCATCAATGTGGTTGGCTATCAGCTGTCCGGAATATCCTGGTGTCGGGTTTGCTCCTGCTAACTGTACACCAATCCAACCCATGTTAAATGCATTTACAATAGACATAACCGCACCGAATAACATCTGTGGTTTCATTGAAGGTATCGTAATGTATATAATTTCCTGGGCTCTGTTTTTGATACCGTCCACATAAGCCGCCTCGTATAGTTCCTGATCTATGTTCATAATACCTGATATCATAGATAAGAATCCGATACCCATTGAAGACCACAGGGATATAAATATCATAATTCCCATAAAGTAATCTGACGAAATCAACCACTGTATAGGCTGATTAATAAATCCAAGTTTCTGCAGCCATGCATTAGCAAGACCGTTTTGGTCACCTGAGAAGATTGTCTTCCAGATGTACTGAATCATAATCTGACCTGCCATGGAAGGTGTGTACATTGCCAGGGCATATAATGTTCTTGCCCTTGGTGTAACCTGTGCTAATATCCATGCCATTATAAATGACATAACGTATCCGCCTACACCTACTACTATGGCATATAACACTGTATTTGGAAGAACGTATTTCATAAATACTTCATCACCTGTGAGAAGTGTTACATAGTTAGTCATTCCTGCAAACTTTGGTGTATTAATAACGTCAAAGTAAGTGAATGATAAGCCTATGGCAATTATGATTGGTAATAAAATAAATGTAAAAAACAATAATCCGTACGGAAGTAAAAGTAAAAACGAATGAAAACCTTCTGTCTGGTAAAACTTTTTACTGCTTCTTACTTTTACCTTTTTTGTAGCTACGGCTGTATTACTCATTCGAACTTACCTCCTCTCCCGGATCTGCTTTTGCCTTATCCTGATTTTCTTTTATCCAGTCATATCCCTGGAGTTTGAATTTCTTAACCATTTTTCCGTTTTCATCGTAATAGCCAAGTTCCTTCATTTTACGAACAATTTCTTTATTAACATCATTCTTTGCTTCATCTACTGCGACCTGACCTGCAGTACCGTCAAATACCATTGTTGTCCAAATATTAGAAATAGTTCTTTCCAGTAAATACTGTCCCGGTGTTCTTGTAACGTCTGTTACATAATTAATCTGTTCTGTAATAATCTTCTTGTCAGCTTCATCCATAGGGTTATTTTCCAATGCTGCCCTGTTAGCTGATAACCAGAAGAATGTCTTTCCATATGATGAGCGAAGTGTGTATGTATATTCTGTCTGAACGCTCTTACTTGTCCACCACTTAAGGAATTCCCATGCTTCCTGCTTCTTATCAGATGTGTTAAAGATTGCTCCACCTGTACCGTTTGCAACAAAAGTTCTGTTGACTGTTCCATCTTCCTGTTTTGTACCAAGATACTGTGAAATAGCCCATTTACCGTCTAATTCTTTTGCTCCGTTTTTAATAAGTGTGTAATCTTCCATTCCTACGATACCAATAGGTAATACTGAATATCTGAATGAGTTAAAGAATGTCTGCACTGATGTATCAAGAGAATACTTAGTAAACAAATCACCAAGTAACTGTAATCCCTTAACTGATTTCTTAGAATCAATACCTGTTGTAATCAGTCCATTATCATCCTGAGTGTACAACTCTCCACCATTCTGTAATATCATTGGTGCTGTCTGATAGAACCACTTATAACCTGTTGTTCCTAAAGAAATGTTGTGATAGAAGTTCATTCCATATCTCTGTAATGTAGGAAGAATTTCAATTAAATCATCCCATGTATTAGGAACCTTTAACCCAAGGTTTTTAAATATATCCGTTCTGTAAACGATTGCATTAAAGTCTGTTGTTTCAGGTATAGCATACATTCCTTCATTATATACATATGATACAAATGAACCTGTAGGGAATCTTCTTGCTACAGTCCAGAAATCATCAAACTTAGTCAAGTCATATAAAGCACCACGGCTTGATAAATCAAATGGTACATATGACATAAGTCCCAATGCCACATCCGGTGTCTGGTCAGCTGCAATAGCCAGTGTCAGTTTGCTGACATCAGGCATTGTTGAAACCTTAACCTTAATATCTTTTCCGGTCTGTTCCTTATAATATGGAACAAACTCTGTATCTACCATCTTCTGAAGTAAGTCAACGTGAGTAATTGCTCTGTTTACCCAGATAGTAAGAGTTTTGCTGTCCTCTTTTGCTCCTGTTGCATATTTATCAGAAGTAAAAGTATTTACCAGTGATCTTACACCTGTCCACATTGAACTTGCCAATGATGGATTTGCACTTTTAATCTGATTCTTTTCTCCATAGATATAGATTCTGTCTAATGTAAATTCATTAGATGTTACCTCTGTTGTAAAGTTACTAAGTGAAACTAATATAGAGTTTTCAGCACCTGTTAAATCTTTAGTATGAAGTGCAATTTCATCAGGATATTTTTTCATTGTCTTAATAAATTGCTGTGCCTCATCAAGATATGCCAATATGGCACTTGAATTTCCATTTGGTGAATAATCCTGAAGCAAATATCTTATATGTTTAATAATTGTTTCGTAAGCATTAAGGTAATCAGAGATTTCCGGAATGTACTTTGTCATTTTCCAGTTTCTCTCTGTATCAACATCACTACCCGTAATTTTTGTAATTTCCAGCTGGAAATCTGTAAGATGCTGCTGTAAAAGAAGAGCATATCTGTATGCTTCCATTACCGGCTCATTTTCCTGCTTAATTGCGATAGTGTGTTTGCCTTCTGTTAAATAGAAATTGTAATTGTTTCCATCTTTGTCTGCCAATGTCACATTTTCATAGCCTGATGATACAGGTTCAAATGCGTAATTGTACATTTCCTCAAATGGAACTTCCCCATCTATTTTTATTGTTTCAAATGACTGGAATTCTTTCTTTCCATTGTCATAGTGGAATGCAATATTGTAATTTCCTGTTTTCTTTACATTAAATGTATATACAATTTCGTTACCTGCTGAATTCCACTGTAATGTATTTAACTTTTCGTGATCTATGTTGAATCTTGTAAGTGATGTATTTGTATCGGTTCCATACACAGCGTCTGTTGAATTTTTCTGTGTATAATAAACTGCATCAATTTCTAGCTGATCATCTTCCGCTGTTACTAACTCTGCATCCTGATGCTGTGCCGCATAGTCTTTATATGATGCAACATTTGTTTTTGCTTCCTGCGCCATTAACTTGCCAAGAGCTAATCCACCTGATGAAACATTTTCGATATTGATTTCATTTTCTCCCTTTTCTAAATAGAAACATAATGGTGTGCTTGATACATATGTATTGTTGTATAAGTATGTATTGGTCCATTTCTGTATTCTGTTCTGACTAGGTGCCATTTCATCACCATAGCTGTCTAAAGGAAAATCTTTCTTTTCGTCGCTTCCTACATATTTGTCAGTATCTACGTCTGTCCATAAAATAGGAAGTGCAATGGTATTCATTTCTGAATACTGCTGTTTTCCATTAATGGTAGCACTGACGGTGTAATCTGATAAGGACTCACCTACTGACATATAATCTATGTTTAAATAATATAATCCGGATTTTTCTACGGATACTTTATATTTGGCAACATCTGTATAGTCTAATTCCACCATGTCTGAATCATATTCTTTAACAGCTTCAGGCGTGGTGTCATCTGTGTTTTTCTTTTTCTCAGCGTAATATACCTTAGCATCTTTTCCGTTTTCTAAAACCGCCTGATGATTTCCCTCACCGATTTCTTTATTTGTCTTAATAAAGTCTGTATAGTAAACCTCTGTTTTTTCACCATCATCAAGGTACGCATTAGCCAATAAGTCATAAGCCTTTTGGACTTTATGATTATCTGCATCCTTTATGTAAGTTACTTTTGTACTAAATACAAACTGATTAAGGCATACAGCTGCAACAATGACACACACTATACCAATTATAATAGCAATAACTTTTCTTTTCATTGTTGTCCTTTCCTTTTTATAAAAGCGGAACTACGTTTTTGTAGTTCCGCAATTACTTATGTATTAATTATTAGTTACGATTATTTTAAGTCTGCGTCCTCAAATCCGTAATATTCTTTTAATGCATCTTTTAACTGTTTCTGTGCTGTCTGAATACGCTTGTTGCATGAATCATTCCAATCTGATAATCTTGACTTAACATTATCTGCCCAATCCTTATCAGTAAACCATGCTCCGGCAACATTTTCCTGTCCGCAGTTAATCCATTCGTAAAGTGTCTTTGTTGTGTCACCGTTTTCTGAAATTGTGCTAGTCCAGCATTTGTCAATGTAATCCCATGTCTTTCCTTCTTTCCAGATTTCAAGAACTTTCTGGAATCCTTCTTTATCAGCATATGCTTTATGAGCGTCAAGCTTGTTCCAGATTTCCATCTGTGCATCGTAATCATCACCTGAAACTACAGGGAATGTATCACCTGCTGCTGACTTAAGCTGACCATTGTCTGACCACTTCTGATCAAATATTGCCTGTCTTGCTGCTGTACTTGCTGTCCAGAATGAAGCAAATGTATATGTAACATCAAGTTTCTGTTTTTCTTCATCACTCCATTCAGATTTCTTGTCATCTAATGAATAGTTGTGAAGACAAATAGGATCCATAATTACCTTAATTGTATTTTCACAGTAGTCTGTTGATGGGTATGGGTAAATGTCCCAGTCAGCTGACTTAATATAAGCGTCGCTATCCTTTGCTGATTCATCAGCACCTGCTGTAAGGAACCAAGGATCTTCAAAGTTTACAAGAGATCTGTTGTTTGTGAAGTAGTACCAGCTATATGCTGAACATTCTTTTACAATATCCTTTGTAATCTTTCCAGCACCTGCTGCAACGTCAATAGACTTTTCAGCCCATTTAGGGAAATACTTAAGAAGTGATTTTACTTCATCACTATTTAAGTCAATTTTGTTTTCTTCCTTAATCATCTTATTAATAGTTGTTGTTCCAAGGTTTACAATATCAACAGGTGTTCCCTTTGAACCCCAGAATGTTTTTCCATCCGCCTTTGAAACAAAACGTGTATATTCATCAATGCTCCAGTCAGGCTTTGGAACGTTAATATTGTTATCTTCTGCTAATGCCTTGTTAACCCAGATTCCACCAGGAATTGTGTATGATGGAAGTCCTGCCTGGAATCCATAATAGTTAAGATTGCTCATAAGTGTTTCGTTATACTTCTTATATGTTGCGTCATCCTTGTATACTGACAAATCAGCAACTAAACCTTTTTTAATGTCGTTTATTACGTTTGTTGATCCCCAAATATCAGGATACTTTTTGTACTTCGCCTGGAAGTTTTCCATTTCCTGTTCCCATGATGCTGTGTTGTACTGATCAGGGTCACCAACTTTTGACCATAAATTAATCTTAATGTTAGGGTATACAGTGTGGAACTTCTGAGCCACTGCGTATACCTGTGCTACGTTCTGAGCCACAATCTTGCTAGGATCTGATAATTTCTTTCCTGCTGCGCTATCAGGATTTCCGATATCCTCATAGTATTCTCCATCACCGGACCATACCATAATAGATACTTCTCCCTTAGTGTCCTTTGCCAAACCTGTTGTAATGCCGAGATTGTCGCTGCCATCTCCGCCCTTCTTGCTCTCCTTAGAGCTTCCACAACCTGTTAATGCCATTGAAGCACCAAGTGTCAATGTTAATGTTAAAGCTAATGCTTTACGGCCTAATTTTTTCATTTTAATATCCTCCTTCATTTTGAAAAAATTTAATCACCTACATTAGAAACCACATAGTGATTTTCTTTAAAACGATTTTATCACAAGAATATGTACAAATCAACAGTAAAAAACGATTTTACAATATTTTTTATTGTAATATTTTAACAACGGATTGAAAACGCTTTTCATAATTTTTTACTATATTTTCTAATATAATTTTGTATACTTATCAATAATCCCAATATTTGGTGAAACGTTTTCACTAAAACACCCTATTTGGTGGCTAAAGATTTATTTTTTTCATGAAGTGTCTTATTCATTAATTTCTATTTTTCCGATAAATAAAAAAAGCAGCCACCAACTAAAAGTCAATGACCACTCTTTTCAGATAAATATTTTATTTTAATTAAGCTTCTTTTCTTTTTCTTGAAAAGACAACGATAACTGCTGCTGCTGCGATAGCTGCTACTGCACAAGCGTAAGGTCCGAAATCTCCGGTTGCTACTGTTGTTGTATTTGTAGCAGGCTGTGTTGTATTGCCACCATTGTTGTTCTGCTGATTGTCATTTGCTGCTGCAGGTGCTGCTAATGAATAATCTGTACATGTGATTACTGTAGCCTTTGCAGCCATATCTCCATCACCGTCTGAAATAGCTGACTTTCCGCCTTCAGCCCATGTGTACAAATCTTTTTCATCATCTCTGTCACCAAAATCTCCACCTAATCCAAAGTAAATTGAATTAGCATCACATTTAGCTGTAAATGTTTCATCAACTGTTACTGCCTGATTTTTTGGTAACTTAACCCATTTAGCAAATGCAATATTTTCCTTAGTTGCAATCTTAATTACAACCCATTTGTCCATCTTAGTTGATTTCAATGTACACTTTAATGTATACTGCTCACCTTTTTTAATATCAACTTTTCCTTTGCCATCCTGGAATACCTGGTATCCCCAAACACCACCCCAACCGATAGCGTCCATGTTAGCTGTCCAGCCTGTAGCTGAATTTTCCTTAAATGAACCTTCTGATGCTTCGTACCATACATTACCTTCTGAGAAACCTATGTAATGTCCCCAGGTACCTGCTGCGAAACAACTTGCGCTCATACCTACAGTTAATGCAACTGTAGCTGCTACTGCCGCAATTCTTTTTAATACTTTCATTTTATTTCCTCCTTTATTCAGATAAATATACCCGATATACTGTGAGTATAGCACGAAGAATACCGTAGTTCAATAAATAAAATCATTTTTATTATCCTTTCTAACAATTTTTACAATCTTTTATGTCTTATTCTGTACATTGTCAACAAAGTAGTTGTTTCTGCAATTTTAAACTTTTTCCCTTTGCATATTCATTTTTACCTATAAATATGTTACTATGTTTAAGGCTGTTTTTTAATAGTTTTATCATAATATGAAATCGGTTATTTTTATCTGATTTACATTAAATATAGGAGGTTATTATGATTCGTCTTATAGGAGTTTTTTTATTCCTTGTGGTTTACTTTATTATATCGTTACCAATACAGTTAGCTGAACTTATTATTCAAAAATTTAATATGGATATAAGAAATAAAAGCAGTCTTTCTTTTGTACAATGGGGATTGAAATGTGTAATGTTTATTTCAGGAGTAAAACTTGAAGTTACGGGATATGAGAATATTCCTAAGGATACTCCTGTTTTGTTTGTAGGAAATCACAACAGTTTTTACGATATTATTGTTACTTATCCGTTGATGGAACGACCAACAGGATTTGTTGCAAAAAAGGAAATAAAAAAAGTACCATTTCTTAGCTGGTGGATGTATTTTGTAAATTGCATCTTTTTAGACAGAAGTGATCCAAGAGCCGGGCTTAAATCTGTTTTAGATGCGGCAGGTCTTATTAAAAAGGGCATTTCTGTATTTTTGTTTCCTGAGGGAACCCGTTCAAAAGACGGAAATATGCTGGAATTTAAGGACGGTGGTTTTAAAATTGCTACTAAATCAAAGTGTCCCATTGTTCCTGTAGGAATAACAGGTTCTGCAGATGTTTTTGAGAATCATTTTCCTCTTATTAAATCAACTAAAGTAACTGTAACCTTTGCCGAGCCTATTTATACCGCTGATTTATCCAGGGAAGAAACCAAAGGACTTTCCGCAAGGGTTAAAGGAGAAATTCAAAATATTATTTCTAAATAATAACTTTTTGTTTTTTTGATGTTTAAAAAATTTTATGTCAATGGGGGTAAGCCATGGGCTTTGACCAATGAAAATTTTACTTTTAACCCTCTCATCTTAATATTTTATTGTAAATTTTTCTGTTAAATGATAGAATAACACAAGAGACAAAAAAGTGGAGGTACATAATGAATATTTTAAACAATATTTCACCAATTATGGCACTTAGCGGACTGACAATTGGACTTATTGTGGTGGTTGCAGTTTTGTTAGTAGCTGTTATTGTTCTTTATTTTATAGGTCGTAAAGCCGAAAAGAAACAGGCAGAGCAGGAAAAGACCATGAAAGAAAATGCTCAGACAGTCAGCCTGTTTGTTATTGATAAGAAGAAGTTAAAACTTAAGGATTCAGGACTTCCGAGTATCGTTCTTGAGCAGACACCTAAGTATGCCAGACGTGCAAAGGTTCCTATTGTAAAAGTTAAGGCAGGTCCAAGAGTTATGAATCTGATTGCAGATGCAAAGATTTACGATCAGATTTTACCAAAGCAGGAAATTAAAGCTTCTGTCAGTGGTATTTATATCACTTCATTTAAAAGAATACGTGGTCCTATCTACGAACCGCCAAAAAAGAAGAAACATTTTTGGCAAAAAAGTAAATAAGACAGCACATAAAAAAAGTCCCGATACACCGGGACTTTTTTTATGCATTTTTTAGTTTCTAAGCTGTCTGCCTCTCGGCAAGCTGCCTCTTTAATTCCTCTATTTCTTTTTCATATCTTCTACGTTCTTTTTCTATTTGACTTTGCTTTTCGTCCAGCTTCTCCTGCATCCTTTTGCGTTCAGCTTCTCCTCTTGCTTCTCCTAATGCTTCCCCACTCATTCTTGCATCCCTCATCATGTCATCAATTGCCTTACACATATCCTGCTTTTCC
>NZ_CAKVZL010000014.1:0-30815 GCF_934835595.1 Eubacterium sp. AF15-50 | reverse complement strand
ATGGGCAGAGGTGGATTCGAACCACCGAAGCAAGTTGCAGCAGATTTACAGTCTGTCCCCTTTGGCCACTCGGGAATCTGCCCATTCACAATATATATTTATATCACATTACTTAAAAAAGTGCAACAACATTTATTGCATATTCCAAATTATTTCCATTATATTCACCAAATCTTTTTCTTTTTCATTTTAATCTTTGACACAAAGCTATATTGATACTATACTGTTTATAATCCAGAGGCAAATATAGGAGAACAATACTACAAAATGAATAAGAAAAAATTATTTTGGGGTGTAACCTTTATTGTAGCAGTTATTGTTTGTGTAATTTGCGGTTATAAAATCATTTCCTACTTTCTAAGTGACGGTGGAAATTCCGCAGAATACATTAATCCTGAAACAGAAACGAATACTGCCACTTTGGTTAATACCGTAGAAAATCACAATATAAACTGGGTTAAGTTGCAGGAAAAAAATTCCGACGTTTATTCATGGATATATATTCCTAACACCAACGTTGATTATCCTGTAGTACAGCCGGGTAAAAATTTATCTGATGACTTTTATCTTAACCATAATGTAAACAGGGAAAACGAATTTGCCGGTGCTATTTATACGGAAAAGCAAAATGCAAAGGATTATTCCGACCCTGTAACCGTATTATACGGGCATAATATGCTTAACGGTTCTATGTTTAAGTCACTTCATAAATTTGAAGATGCTAAGTTTTTTAAGAAAAACAAATATATCTATATTTATATGCCAAATCACCGTTTAACCTATAAAATTTATGCAGCTTATGTATACGATGACAGACATATTCTTAATGCCTTTAAGCTTAGCGACAAAAAAGTTCTAAAAAAATATTTTGAATATACCACAAATCCGAATTCTCTTTCAAAAAATATCAGGAAAGTGTCTCTTGATATAAACAGTAAAATAATAACACTTAGCACTTGCACCAATGGTGCTGAAAATACACGATATTTAGTACAGGGGGTTTTAATTAAGGATGAGCAAACCAATTAATTCTTTAACTGAGGACAAAGATTTAGAAAATTTAAGCAATGCCGGGGATAATACAGATAGCACTGTTTCCCACAATTTAGACAAAGAAGAAAGTAGTACTGAAAAAGAGGTTAGTGATGCTCACTCCTCACACCATCATCACCATCATTATCATCACAATACCGATGTAATTCATGATAATGGCGATGGTGAAACTTTTGAGGTTGATTGGGATACAATTGAAAGAAATTACAAGCACAGACATCACCATCGTTCTCATTCATCCGGGGAATCAGATGATAAAGCTTCTGATATATCTCATTCAAGTGATAATCACAAATTTAATAAGGGGCATCTTTCAAGAGGAAACAGCAAAATAAATAATAAGAAAAAACGCATGAGCAAAAAGAAGAAGATTTTTCTTGGCATATTAATCTTTTTACTGTGTGTTATTCTGGGAATTGTAGTAACATTTTTCGTAATGAGATATTTAGGTCAGAAAAAAATTCTTAACTATGACAATGTTAATATGAGTTTCCCTAAGGATATTGATTACGAAAATAATGGACGTATTGTTTATTACAATGGTCATACATATGAATTTAATGATAATATTGCAAGTATACTGTTTATGGGTATCGACAAACGTGAATTAGTAAACGATGCAGTAGCAGCAACAGCCGGTCAGGCTGATGCACTTTATTTATTAACATATGATACCTCTAACGGACATATTAAAGTTCTGTGTTTAAACAGAGATACCATGTCAGAGGTTATCAGATACAATGCTGCCGGCAAATATTACGATACAGAAACAAAACAAATTTGTCTTGCTTATGCTTATGGCAACGGTAAAACCACCAGTGCGGAAAATCAGGTTACTGCCGTGGAAAGATTAATATACAACATTCCAATTAATGCTTACTATGCTATCGACCTTTCTGCTATTAAAGTAATAAATGACGATATTGGTGGGGTTACGGTAACACCTGAGTATACTTTTGGAAGCTTTACAAAGGGACAATCCATTACCTTAAAAGGTGATTTAACAGAGGAGTTTGTACGACACAGGGATACAACCCTGCTTGACGACAACCTAAGACGTATGTCATGTCAGAGGCTATATCTTAATTCCTTTACTTCTCAGATTGTGCCTGCGATAAAGGATGACTTTACTTTGCCACTTAAGCTTTATCAGGATAGTTCTGAATACACGGTTACCAACATAAATCCTAATATTATGACTTATTTGGCATCATCCCTTGCCACTAACTATTCAGGACTTAACATGATAACCACCAAAGGTGAATATAAAATGGTAACAGGGGATGCTTCTGCTGAGTTTAAGTTAGACAAAAACGACTTTTTTGAAAAGATACTTGATATATATTATAATAAAATCAAATAATAGATTTAGTTTTGTTATAAAAAATATTTGATTTTTAATTTCATTAATGTATAATGGTATAAGATATTAGAAAGATTTTAGTTATGGAGGTTAAACTTATGAAAAAGAATTTACTTGCTTTATTAGCTACATTGATATTGACTTTTGCATTTTCAGTAAACTGTTTCGCAGCTGTAAGCCCATCAGCAACTGTTATCCCAACTGATGAGGAAGTTACAACAGGTAACGGTGGTGGTGGAAACACTTCACAGACATCACCAAAAACAGGTGCTAACATTGCTTTAGGTTTTGTTGCTGTTGTTTCAGCAGCTGGCGTTGCATTAGTATCAAAGAAGAAATTTTCAGAGGCTGAATAATTTAATTTTAATATAAAAAATAGTTCCAACATTTTGTTGGAACTATTTTTTATATTATATACTTCTGTACACAACTGCACTTTGACCGGGAACACGTATATGAATATGTCCGTCTTCCTGAGCTGTTTTTATCCTTCCACAGTTATAGAACTCTCTTGACGTCTCTATAAGTCTCTCCCATACTGTATCATCTTCCTTTCCAAGAATTAGAACCGGAATATTTATCTCCATATCACTATTAGAAGTATTTATGGCAGTGACCACAGCATCCTTATCATCAAAACGTCCATAACATACTAGATCTTGGTTACTTGCAAGTGGTTTGTAGGAACCTGTTTTTAGCACTTTATTATGTCTGTGAAGGGCAATTGCTTCTCTGTAAAATTCCATTATTTCCAGATTTTCTTTCCCCCATGGGTAGGTTCTTCTGTTATCCGGATCAGTCCATCCACAGACTCCCGCCTCGTCACCGTAATACAAGGTTGGTGCTCCCGGAAGAGTCATCTGCATTATTACACCCTGCTTAAAAATGGCTTCGTTGATATTCTCCTGTGCCGCTTTTGTTCCGGATGTTGCCACACGACCTACCATTTTGTTAGTTCTTGTTAAAAACCTTGAATGGTCATGATTAGACAATTCGTTCATGGCAACTAACGACGATTCCGTCTGAAGTCTTGATAAAAAATACTTTATGGCATGATTAAAAGCCTCAGCATTTCCCAGCATCGAAGGATTTGAATTATCAGAATGCTTATCCACACCTGTAAGAAACCATGATACAGGATCCATAAATCCGTCATAGTTCATTACCGTATCCCACTGGTCTCCCCTCAGCCATGCATTTGCATCACCATAATACTCCGCCAAAATAATTGCATTAGGATTTGCCTCTTTTACGGCTTTTCTAAACTTTCTCCAAAACTGATGGTTAAACTCCTCGCTATGTCCTAAATCTGCTGCCACATCCAATCTCCAGCCGTCTACATTATAAGGAGGTGATACCCATTTTCTACCTATGTTAAGAATATATTCACATAGTTTTTCGCTTTCCTCATAGTTAAGCTTTGGCAATGTGTCAAATCCCCACCAGCCCTCATAACTTCCGTTATCCGGCCAGCTTTCATTTCCAAATTTGAAAAAGGAACTGTAAGGGCTATCCTTAGATTCATAGGCTCCCGGGTGGTAATTTTTATTTCCCCGATATATTCCCTCTCTGTCCATCCATTTATTAAATGAACCGCAGTGGTTGAAAACACCGTCTATAATTACTTTTATTCCCTTTTCATGGGCTTTTTTTACCAGTTTAATAAATAATTTATTACTTTCCGCAAGATTTTCTAAATCAGTTGTTCTGATTTTGTACTTATCTGCAGAAAAATTATTTGATGCATAATGTGCTACTGTACCCCCACCGTCATTTACTATTTTTCCAAAATGAGGGTCAACAAAGTCATAATCCTGAATATCATACTTGTGATTAGAAGGCGAAACAAAAATAGGATTAAAATATATTACCTCAATTCCTAATTTGCTTAAATAATCAAGTTTGTCTATTACCCCTTGAAAATCTCCTCCATAAAACTGCCGTGTCCCATCTACTGCCGAAGGCTCGCTCCAGTTATCCACATGGGACACACCCCGTCCAATATATATATACTCATCATTTACCACATCGTTGGACTTATCCCCATTGCAAAAACGGTCAACCATAATCTGGTACATTACTGCACCCTTTGCCCAATCCGGTGTGGTAAATCCGGGAGTAAACTCAAACTCCCACTCATTTGAACAATACTCACTTGCACCTGATGCATCATAAAATAAAATCTTACGACTATCCGCTACCTTAAAATGGTATCTCACCAGTTTTTCCGGCAACGCAAGACTTACGCTGAAATAGTCGAAACTTCCTTCATGCTTTTCACAACACATCCTCATTTCTGTATTTCTAATACATAAAAAAGCCTCATTTACTTCCCCTGCTGCCGTTCTAAGAACAAATGTATATATGCCTTTTTCTTCGTCATATCTTAAAAACCTTTGTGTTCCATCGTGAAATAAAGCTTCTTTCCGTCTGTTCATCTTATAAAACCTTCTTTTCTAGAATAATGCCTCAAATTCTTCCTGACCGATTTTTTCCTTCTCCATTAAGAGATTTGCAGAAGCATGAAGCTGTTCCATATAATCTTTTATTATTGCTTTAGCCTTTTCGTAGCAATCTTCTACAATGTCACGGACTTCCTGATCAATAGCTGATGCAGTATTTTCCCCATATCCCTTTGAATGTGCCAAATCTCTTCCGATAAATACATCATCTGAATCGTCATCGTAATTAATAAGTCCAAGCTTCTCTGAAAATCCGTATTTAGTAACCATGGCTTTTGCCGTAGCCGTAGCCTGCTTAATATCCTGAGATGCACCTGTTGTAACATCATCTAAAATAAGTTCTTCAGCAATACGTCCGCCTAAACTTACCATAATATCCTGAATCATTTTTCCTCTTGTTAAGAACATTTCGTCTTTTCCCGGAAGAGGCATAGTGTAACCTGCTGCCCCTGCACCTGTAGGAATAATGGAAACTGTATGAACAGGTCCCACATCCGGAAGTACATGGAAAAGAATTGCATGACCTGATTCATGGTATGCAGTAATTCTCTTTTCTTTTTCAGATATAATTTTGCTTCTCTTTTCCTTACCAATTCCAACTTTAATCATTGCCTTGTTAATTTCTTCCTGGGTAAGAAATGCCTTTCCTTCCTTGGCAGCAAGAATTGAAGCTTCATTTAAAAGATTTTCCAGATCAGCTCCCGTAAATCCTGATGTGATCTGTGCTATCTGCTGTAAATCAACATCGTCACCAATAGGCTTATTCTTGGCATGAACTTCCAAAATCTCTTTTCTTCCTTTAACGTCAGGTCTTCCAACCATAACTTTTCTGTCAAAACGTCCCGGTCTTAAAATAGCCGGATCTAATATGTCCACACGGTTTGTTGCAGCCATAACGATAATTCCCTCGTTAACACCAAAACCATCCATTTCAACTAACATCTGGTTAAGTGTCTGTTCACGTTCATCGTGTCCACCACCCATACCTGTTCCACGTCGTCTTGCAACGGCATCAATTTCGTCAATAAATATAATACATGGTGCATTTTTCTTTGCTTCCGCAAATAAATCTCTTACTCGTGATGCACCTACACCTACAAACATTTCCACAAAATCAGAACCTGAAATAGTGAAAAACGGAACCTTTGCTTCTCCTGCAGTTGCTTTAGCCAAAAGAGTTTTACCTGTTCCCGGAGGCCCCTCTAAAAGTACACCCTTAGGGATTCTTGCCCCAAGATCAATGTATTTTTTAGGATTCTTAAGAAAGTCAACTATTTCTTCCAATTCCTCTTTTTCTTCTTCTAAACCGGCAACCTTTGAGAAATCCATGTTTTTGATATCAATAACCATCTTTGCACGACTTTTTCCAAAGTTAGCCATTTTACCACCGCCACCATTAGCGTTGGCGTTCATCATCATAAAAACAATTAATACCACAACTCCTAAAAGAATCATTGGCAAAACAGTTGTAAGAAAAATGCTGTCCCTGCTTACATCCTCTAAATAAGGTCGGATGTCTGTTCCAACATTATTGTTGATTTCCTCAATATCATCAGATACTTTATTTACATCTGAAACATAAACACTTTTTGTTTCGTCATTTTTTAATTTAACAATAATCTTTCCTGTAGGAATTTCCTTATTCTGTTTTATGGTGATTTCACTGACATTTTTATTTTTCATGTCATTTAAGAAATCTTTGTATTTATAGTCGCTGGTTATAAGACCTCCACAGATATTATAAAGTACGTATCCAATAACTAATATCAGAACCACAATATATATCTTTGAAAGACTACCCCTTTTTAATGTGTTCAAATCTGCCTCCTTAAATGTATTATAATTCTACTATTCCAATATATGGTAAATCCCTGTAGCTCTGATCGTAATCAAGACCATAGCCTACTACGAATTTGTCTTCAATTTCAAATCCTACGTAATCAACGTTTACGTCATCTACTTCTCTTCTATCCGGCTTATCTAACAATGTAGTAACCTTAAGACTTGCAGGCTTTCTCTCTTTTAACATAGGAATAAGTCTGCTTAATGTATTTCCTGAGTCAATTATGTCTTCCACAACAATAACATCAAGACCTTCAATGCTTTCATCTAAATCCTTTTTAATTGTAATGGTTCCTGAGCTTTCAGTTCCTGAGCCGTAGCTTGAAACACTCATAAAATCCAGTGTTACCGGAACTGTTATTCTCTTTGCCAGTTCACATGTATAAAAAACACTTCCCTTTAAAATGCAAATTAATCTTATTTCCTTTTTGGCATAATCCTTACTTATCTGAGCTGCCAGTTCCCTGATTCTTTTGTCTAACTTTTCCTCACTAATGTACTCTGCTATTTTGTGTCTCATAGTATTACTCCTTATTTTTATAATTTATTCTTATAATGTTCTTTGTTTCCGGTGTAACCTTATAATATGCACTGATTCTATATCCCGGAATCCACACAATATGGTTTCCGTCAGCTAACAGCGGCATGGTATCTCTATCCTCTTTTTTTATTTTTTCATTAATAAAATATTCCTTGAGTTTTTTCTTCCTGCCGTTATCATCAATTACAATGTAATCACCCTTAGCTCTTGTTCTCAGAATTAACTTATCTATTTTATCATAATCAAGCCATTTCGTATATACTAATTCCTTTATATTTTCCCTGTTAAATCCATTATTTTCACTAACAATTTCTACTGTGTCGTCTTTAAAAATCCTGCCCTTATCAATTAGGACTTTTTCCTTGAAATCCTGCTGTTTATTTTCAGCTTTTTTTATTATAACTCCGTCATATTCCTTTACTGCAATAAGATTATAAGGAAGATTTATTTTTTTTGAAACCTGACCTTTAAATAATGTGGCAACGTCCCTTACATGAACATCCATTATGTCCTTAAGGCAGCCTGCCTGATTTTCAATAACCCGCCTTATAACCTGATTTTTAACAGCGGGATGGAGAAATTCTCCCTCATTTAAAATTAAATTACCCTTTACATATTTTTTATATTCTGCATCAACCTGCTGCTCCATATAATCATTAATTTCACTTAATTTTTCAGCCGCATTTACAATATTATATTCAGCTTTTTTATTTATATTTTCTTTTATATAGGGCAAAAGCTCCAATCGGATTTTATTTCTTGTATATTCTGTAGATTTATTTGTTATATCCATACAATAACTAATGTTTAAACTGTCTAAATATGCTTCAATTTCTGCCCTTGTTACACAAAGAAGTGGTCTCACAATTTTGTCCCTTTGTACCGGAATGCCTGTCATTCCCTTAATTCCCGTGCCTCTGAACATATTAAACAGTATTGTTTCACTATTGTCATTTAAATTGTGTGCCACTGCGATTTTATCAGCCTTTAGTTCATTTGCCAGCTCATAAAAAATTCTGTATCTTTCCCTTCTGCCGGCTTCCTCCTCCGACATACCGGTTTTCTTTACTATTTCAGGCACATTAATATGGTATGGAAAAAAAGAGAGATTTTCCTTTTCACAAAATTCTTTCACAAAGTTTTCGTCTTCCAGGGCATCCCCTCCCCTTATTCCGTGATTAACATGTACCACATAAAGTTTAAGATTTAATCTATGTTTTAGTTTACATAAAACTGTAAGCATACAAATGGAGTCAGCGCCTCCTGAAACTCCCAGTATGACGCTGTCTCCACTGTCAAATATTCTATTTTCTTTTATAAATTTAAAAACCTTTTCAACCATATTTCTAATATACTTTATGGTGGTTTTTCTGTCAAATATATATAGTTCATTTAGTTTCCTACATAATGTAACGCCCCCTCCCTTCGGTCAGCGGCAATTCGTCGGAAACATTCCTATAAATGAACTTCGTTCATTTAGTTTCCTCCTCCTCCAATTTTTTCCCATATTCCGGTACAAAGCACCGTCATGTCATCCTTCGGGATTCCATCTGTCATTGCCAGTGTCCTGCTTAAAATATGTAATGCCATTTCTCTTGGACTTGAAGTATTTATTTCCATAATCAAACGTCCCATTGCCTCCTCCTTATCTTCACATTTCAGGGCATCCACAATGCCATCCGAAATCATTATTACAAAATCTCCATCATATAATTTTTTTGTTATTGCCTCTACATCCACCTCCTGAAACACTCCCATGGGAAGGGATGTGGATTTGATACATTCCACCCAGCTTCCTCTTTTAATATATGTGCACGCCGCACCCAGTTTTAGAAACTGACAAATACCGGAATACTGGTCTATTAATGCCATATCCACCGCAGTAGGCTCCTGCCACTGATTTCCTGCAAGAAGTATTGAATTAATCAGTTTAAGTGACGTACTTTCAGAAAAACCGCTTTCAGACAAATGTTCAAGCATATCAATTATCATCTCACTGTATTGTTTGGCTTTCTTTCCTGAGCCCATCCCATCACATATACTCATAAATGTCTGTCCCGTATTCATTTCCATCACTGTAAAGTTATCCCCGGAGCATTCTTCATCTTCCCTTGTTCTTCTTGCTGTTCCGCTAATTGTCATAAAATAAACTTCCTCAAAGAAACAATACTGACTAAAATCCTCTCTTAAATCCATTATGTTCTCCTTAGATGCCCGCATTTTCTTTCCTAAGGCTTCAGACACAACATTTTCCATTAATTCTACTTTTATGTCTCCTTTAGCCCTTTTCTTTGCCATCATGCGAACCTCCAGCCGTCCTTTTCCATTTTCATTAATGGATATTTTTCTGGTAAGTATTTTTCTTTCTCTTAGCTTATGCTTTAAATAGTCATTCATTCCAAACAAAACCTTTGTTTCATCATACATGGGTTTGGTATAATACTCCAAAAGTTTTGCCATTTCATTTAGCTGTATCGCCATTGCCTCCCTGGTTTCCAACATTTTGTTGTACCAAAGATAATTCAATCTGGCCCTTTCCAAATACTGTATCTGCCCATTTTCACACCCTCTGCATATATTTCCTTCAATTTCTCTCTCAATTACCCCCTCCATAGGAATTTCCTGATTCCGCTCAAAGGCTGACATTTTCTTTATTTCCGTTGCCAGACTTTTAAAAGCCTCAGATGTTCTTATCATTCCCTCATTCTTTTCATTTTCCAGATTCTTGTAATCTCCGGGATAATTTTTGTCTCTTGGGTAATAATACATAACCTTTTTTACAAAGTATGTAAATATTATGGTGGTTGACCATGTAAGCATTACTATAGGAACTAATCCATATAACTCCCGCTTAACCATTCCATTCATAGCCCAGTCCATTGCTTCCACAGCCGTTGCTACTATAGATACTATTACCGCCGCAATATATGGATTGTATTCGGCCACTCCTTTTTTATATCCGCTTACACACAAGCCTGTTGTTGCCATCATTGTTCCATATTTTATTGCTGCTAATAATCCCCCCCACTTAAATATAGTAACTACCATTATGGGCCATGCCACAAAAGGTAAAAATTTTACTATGCATAGCGCACTGTAGTAGCTTTCTGCTATAGGAAAAAATCCAAGCATTGGGACTATGCAGGTTCCCACTCCTATCATTAGTAGAAAAAATAATTTGAGTATTTTTCGGCTCATTACTCCCTCCTTGCTTATTTTTTACACAAGAAAGTATACCCCCTGTCAAAGTTTTTTTTTGTCAAAATAAAGGCTGATAATCCTTATAATTTTCGACATCAACTTAAAAAGGTTCCAAGGACTGCTAATTAGTAACATCCTCGAAACCTTTTAATTTATTCTTCCGGCTTTATAATAACCTCATTAGGATAAAGCAATCCTAACTTCCTTGCCATCTCTTCTATATAACTGTCAGTCTTTACATATTCTTCTCTTTCCTTTAGTTCCTCTGACAGCTGTAATTCCTTTTCATACTTCTTCTGTAGCTTGCTTTCCTGTGCTTTTAGTTCATTTAAGGTTTTGTACTGGTTATACATTTGTATGCCCATTACTATACAAAAAGCAACTACCACAAAAGATATGGAAAGTATCATTCTTTTACTCTTTATTCTTTTTTGCCTTATGGTGTTTAGCCTTGACGTGGCTCTTCTTCCGCTTTCTTCCGGCATTCTTTTTTTCCTTCTTTGCTCTTATATTTTTAATTACCTTATAAAATATAAGTTTAACCACTTTACATAACTTTTTCAATGGCTTTGCTAAAATTCTGCCAAGTTTTTTTATTCTTAATGCTAAAGCATCTATAATTTTCCTGCCAATAATCCATTCAAAAACCACCATGGTGCCAAGAGCCATAATCACAGAGAAAAAACGTGGTTTTCCATAATTGTATCTTAAAAATATGTTAAACATAAATATTGATGCAAAAGTCCAGTAAATGGCATCTTCAACTATTACCCTAAACAGCTTTGCAGGAAATATCCGCCTTAATATCCGCACTACATCGTAGCATATTATTAAAACAATTCCCCCATAAATGCTCATAAGTATAAGCATTGCCTCTTCACTTATCTGCCCGCTCATTATTTAAACATCCTTTTAAGAATGGATTTTCCTTTTTTTCCATAATCCTTAACATCTGAATAAACAATGCTGTCTACCGTTCCCTCAATATCTACTTCTCCCTTTTCAAGGCTAAGTCTTGTAACCTTAATGTCACTACCCTTAATATGAATCATTCCCAAGGTTGATTCTAACAGAATCTGGGTTAAATCAAAGGATACAACATCTTTTATGCCTGTAAGGGTAAGGCGTTTTCTATTGTCCATTGAAAGTTTGTGAGATTTTGATATATTACTTTGTTCCATAGGATAACCACCCCAAATTTCTTATAGGACAATATATTCACAATAACATAATTTATGCTTTTAAGTTGCCTTATCAGCTTAAATCCTTATACATTTCTGAAGCGGCTTCCTTCTTTACCATCTCGTTTAAATTTAACACCTCTACCTTTACGGTTCTTTGTCCAAACTGTATCTGTATAATGTCACCTACCTTAACATCATAGGATGCCTTAACCACCTTGTCGTTTACTAAAACTCTTCCGGCATCGCATGCATCATTGGCAACTGTACGTCTTTTTATTATTCTTGATACCTTTAAAAATTTATCTATTCTCATTTCTGTGCCTCCTTTTTTTTAATGTAAATATAATAAAAAAAATAAATGCGTACTCACAAAAGTTGTAAGTACGCAATGCTTTCAATAACTATAACTTACGAAACGGTGTAGGATTACCGTTTCATAAATTTGCTTCGCAAATCACGCCATTTCATGGCTGGTCAACTACGATTTCGAAACACCTGATGTGTTTCAAAATCTATATATTACAAATTAGTTAAGAGCGTTCTTTAAAGCTGCACCAGCTTTGAATTTAGGAACCTTAGCTGCAGGAATTGTGATTTTTTCCTTTGTTGCAGGATTGATTCCCTGACGTTCAGGTCTTTCAGCTGCTTCAAATGTACCAAATCCAACTAACTGAATCTTTTCACCTTTCTTCATTTCTTCTACTACAACGTCTGTGAAAGCCTTAACTGCTTTAGCTGCGTCTGTCTTTGAAATTCCAGCTTCTTCTGCGATAGCTGCTACGAATTCTGTCTTGTTCATCGTTATTCCTCCTTGATAATTATCTTGATTATTAATGAGATTCTTCTCTCATCATCTATAAAGTTTATACTCTATTTAATATCCTTTGTCAAGGAAAACTGCCTATTTTATGGGGTTTTCCCTTATTTCTGCCTTGTGTAAAATTTCATCTGTATATTCAAATGATACTCATCATCAGGCAACAATATTCCCGATTTGAAATTCCTTTCATTTATGTGATTTGGAAAATATTGAGGTTCTAAGCAAAAAGCTTCTCTTTTCTGATATATTGCCCCATTTTTCCCTGATTCATTCTCCACAAAGTTTGCAGTATATAACTGTATTCCCGGAGTGTCTGCATATAATTCCATTACAATTCCCGACTTATCGCCATAAACTGTGGCTGCCTTTACTAACTCATTGCCTTCTTTATCTATAACAAAATTATGGTCATATCCACTTCCAAATGCCAGCTGTTCATCCTGACAGTGAATATCCTTTCCTATGTTTTTTCCCTTTGTAAAATCAAATGGTGTACCCTGTACGTTTCTAATTTCACCGGTAGGTATGGATTCTTTTGACTTCACCGGGGTAAAATATTTTCCATTTAGTTTTAGTACATGATTATATATACTGCCACTGCTATGACCATTTAAGTTGTAGTAGGAATGATTTGTAAAATTTGCCACTGTTGTTTTATCTGTTTTTGCCTTATATGACAGCTTAAGGGTGTTATCATCTAACAGTGTATATGTAAGGATAATCTCCATATTTCCGGGAAATCCCTGTTCCATATCCCTGCTTAATATCTTGAAAGATATGCTGTTTTCATTTTCTTCCCCGCATTTTTCCCACATTTTATGGGCAGTGCAGTTTTTTCCGCTATGAAGATTATTTTTTCCATCATTAGCTTCAAGTTTGTACTCTACACCCTCTATCCCGCATTTAGCATCTGATATTCTGTTGGCATTTCTACATACGTTTGCTCCAAAAAATGTATCAGAATTTTCATATTCCGCCCCACTGTCGTAGCCTAAAACCACATCCGTTAAAACATTATTTTTATCCTTAACTTCTATGGAAACCAAAGTTGCCCCAAAATCCGTGACTTTCACTTTCATTCCATTTTTGTTTTCCAACGTATATAACGTTGCAACTGTATTGTCTGATACCCTTCCAAACTCTTCTTTTTTCATTTTACTATTTTACCTTTCCACAGCTTTTTCTATTAACAAGTTTACATGCCATTTTTATTCTAATGGGTGCATTACGGCTTAAATTGGAATTTGCGAACAAAATATTTACACCATATTGTCCCATTTCATATGCAGGAGCATGTACCGTGGCAAGCTCCGGTGTGGAATAACGACATATGTCTGAATCATCAAATCCCATAACTGACACCTTTTCCGGTACATTAATTTTATAATCTCCCAGTGCCTTTATGGCTCCTATGGCAATCTGGTCGCTGGCTGCAAATACCCCGGTAGGCAAGTCTCCGGATTTTATTATTTCCTCCATCATTTCATAGCCTGAATCTACGGAATACATACCTGTTTTTAACCATTTTTCGTATTCATATCCACGACTTTCACAAAATTCACAGTAATATCTTTTTCTGTCATCTTCAAATTCCGTATTTTCATCCAGATATTCCATTCCTCCTAAAAATGCCACCTGTTTATGTCCCAATTCTTCAAAATATTCCATAACATCATAAACAGCCTTTTTAAAGTCCATTGTAATGGAAGATGCCAGATAATTTTTAACAGGCATATCCAAAAATACTATATTATCTGTTATTTCTATTAATTCCTTTATTTCAATATCACTGAATTTTCCAATGCATATTAGTCCGTCGACACTTTCTAACTGTTCCAGGTAATTAACATCAGTTTTAAAGGTTCTTACTATTTCCACGCTGTTTTTCAGGCAAAAATCTTCTACACCTCTTCTAATATCTAAGTAATAACTGTCCTCCATTTCCTGCTTTGGTGAAAACCATTGTAAAATTCCCAGTTTAAACAGGGCTTTGCTGGCTTTGGGTATTTTTTTATACCCCAGCTTCTTTGCCACTTTCATTACTTTCCGTTTAGTTTCTAATGAAGCTGATAATGTAGGATCATTGTTAAGTATTCTTGACACTGCCGATACACTTACTCCTGATTTTTCAGCTATATCCTTAATCCTTGCCATATATAACCTCCACGTTATGTATTACATCTTTTACAAGTATATATTATTTTTATAAATTTTACTAGTTTTTTTAAAAATTTAGTAAATATTTTCGTGAAAGTGTTGATTTTTTACTAAATTTATTATATATTTACTAAAAATGATAGATTCGGAGGTACAAAATGATTAACTCAGGAGAAATATTAAGAAAATTTGAAAATAAAGAATTTGACGATGTATTGATAAAGCTTTACCCGGACAATAGGGAAGCCATTAATTATCAGAGAAAACGTTATACTGATATGATTAATAAAAGTATTTCTTTGTTTGGTGACACAGACGTTGAAATATACAGTGCTCCAGGAAGAACGGAAGTAGGCGGTAATCATACAGACCACCAGCATGGCGAGGTTCTTGCTGCTTCCATCAATCTTGATGCCATAGCTATAGTTTCTAACAATTCCCATAATAAGATTAATATATATTCCATAGGATATGCACCTATAGAAATTGATTTAAATAATATTTAATACAACAAAGAGGAAGAAGGCACTACAACTTCCATTATTAAAGGGGTATTAAATGGTTTTACTAATCACGGCTTTAAAATCGGAGGATTTAACGCCTGCATAACCAGTGATGTGTTAAACGGTGCAGGTCTTTCATCTTCTGCTGCATTTGAAACCCTTATAGGCACTATTCTTTCAGGGCTTTTTAACAACATGACTATTTCTCCTGTGGATATTGCCATTATCGGTCAGTATGCTGAAAATCAGTTTTTTGGAAAACCTTGCGGATTAATGGATCAGATGGCATGTTCAGTAGGTAATTTTGTTCACATTAATTTCAAGAATCCGGAAAAACCTGTTATAGAACAGGTTAATTTTGACCTGAATAAAGAGGGATATTCTCTTTGTATCGTGGACACAAAGGGTTCCCATGCTGATTTAACAGATGATTATGCCAGCATTCCTTATGAAATGAAGGAAGTTGCCGCTGCCATGGGTAAAAATTTGTTAGGTGAAATAAATAGCGAGGAATTTTTTAATGAAATTCCCGTGCTTTCTAAAAAAGTCAGTTCAAGAGCAATTCTTAGGGCAATTCATTTCTTTAACGAAAACAGACGTGTTCAGGTTGAAAGTAAGGCATTAAAGAATTACGAGTTTGAGGAATTTTTGCACACTGTAAAGGAATCCGGAGATTCTTCTTATAAACTTCTTCAAAATATTTATTCTCCAAAGGATGCCACAAATCAGCCTATTTCCCTGGCACTTACCCTTACGGAAAACTTTTTGGGTGATGACGGTGTGTGCCGTGTTCACGGCGGTGGATTTGCCGGAACCATTCAGGTTTTCGTAAAAAACAGTATTGTTGATGAATATAAAAAATATATAGAAAAAGTTTTTGGAACTGATTCCTGTCATATTTTATCCATTAGAAACGTGGGAGGTACCAAAGTATGTTAGATACATATATTAAACAATTAGTTACTTACGGAATAAGGAAAGATTTAATTAAAGAGGCGGATAAATATTACTGCATAAATACTATTATTTCATTATATAACAGGGATTATTTTTCAAATCCTGATATAGATAATGACCTTCCCTCTCTTAATGAAATACTTAAGTCTTTAACTGATATTGCAGTAGAAAAAAATCTCATACCTGACAGCATAACCTACAGGAATTTATTTGATACTAAATTAATGGGTTGTATCACTCCTATGCCTTCACAGGTTCAGGAGAATTTTAAAAAGCATTATGAAATATCCCCTAAAGCTGCAACAGATTTTTACTATAATTTCAGTTGCAATACTAATTATATTCGTTTAGACAGAATTGCAAAAGACTTAAAGTGGAAAGTTAATTCTGATTACGGAGAATTAGACATTACCATTAATTTATCCAAACCTGAAAAAGATCCTAAGGCAATTGCTGCTGCAAAGAATGTTAAGTCCTCTGACTATCCTAAGTGTTTTCTTTGTAAGGAAAATGAGGGCTATGCAGGTCATGTAAACCACCCTGCCCGGGAAAATCACAGGATTATTCCCTTAACTCTTAATGGTACCCCGTGGTATCTTCAATACTCCCCTTATGTGTACTACAATGAACACTGTATTGTGTTTAATGGTGAGCATGTTCCTATGAAGATAGACAAATCCACCTTTGTAAAGCTTTTTGACTTTGTTAAAATGTTTCCTCACTATTTTATTGGTTCTAATGCAGACCTTCCAATTGTTGGAGGCTCCATACTAAGCCATGACCATTTTCAGGGAGGAAATTATACTTTTGCCATGGCAAAGGCTTCATCCTTATATTCATTTAATGTAGAGGGATACCCTAATGTTTCCTGTGACATATTAAAATGGCCTTTATCAGTGATACGACTTACTTCAGATTCCACTGAAGATATTATAGACTTAGCTGAACACATTCTTAATAAATGGCGTAGTTACACTGACAGTGATGCTTATATTTTTGCCAAAACAGACAACGGGCTTCACAATACCATTACCCCAATTGCCCGTTTTAGAGATGGTAAATATGAGCTGGATTTAACTCTCAGAAATAATATTACCACTAAAGAGCATCCCCTTGGATTATATCACCCTCATGAAGAGCTACACCATATTAAAAAAGAAAATATCGGGCTTATAGAAGTAATGGGACTGGCAGTTCTTCCATCAAGGCTTAAAGAGGAAATGAATCTGCTGGCAAATTATATAATAAATGAAAAGGACATTTCCTCAAATAGTCACATAGCAAAACATGAAAAATGGGTCAAAGACATTCTGACCCATAGAAATGACATAACATGTGATAATATATTTTCCGTTTTACAGGATGAAATAGGAAAAGTTTTCATAAAAGTTTTAGAAGATGCCGGTGTTTATAAGTGTACCCCTGACGGACTTACATCCTTTAAAAAATTTATAAACACCTTATAATATCCTCCCGGAACTATCCTTTTAAATGCTTTTTATATTAATTTAAGGGATAGTTCCTTCTCATAAACAAATTTTATTTTGTAAGAAAATGTTCCCTGTTAGGGTACTTTTCTCTGTATGCAGATAAGGCTGCATTCTGAAAAATCTCAAATTCCCTGTCTAAGTGAAACATATGAGGGGTATAAAAGGCAATTGCACTTATTTGTTCAGCAATCTTTTTTGCCACTCCTTCATCAGATAATTGCCCCAGACCAAACACAGCAGATGTAAATCCCCTTCCGTTTTTACTGGTTTCTATAAACTTTAAAAATACATTTTTCATTTCAAGAAACAAAATTTCCTGCTCCTTAGTGCTTCTTTCACAGGCATTAAACAGGTATAATCCATTGATAATTTCATATAGCTCTTTCTTTTTGCTTCCCCCTATATCCATTGCATTTCTTTCAGACAGACTTTTCATCTGCATAAGATAACCCATAAACAAATCTTTCTTAGGCTTTCTTTTTCCGTACCTGGCAATCCATAATTTTTCCATAAAAAGCCCTATTTCATCTTCTAATTTATGGTCATTTAAAATTTCCAGTCTTGCTTCCGGGTCTGTTTCATTATAAAACTCCCTAATCCATGTATCCTCCATATAAATCTCCTGTGCTCCTTATCTTCCTATAAAACTATCTACACTATCAATATCTACCTTTTTATACTGGGAAACATAATATTTGCCCTGATTTAAGTTGTGACCTTGCAAACTGTTTCCTTTAAAAACATCAACCACTAATTTTGCTATTTCCATAGCCTGGTCTTCTTTATCGTTGTACACTGTTCCCTGCATTTTCCCGTTTTTTATTGCCTCTAAAGCATCCTCTAATCCGTCAATTCCAAATATTATAGGCATCTCTTTCTTTCCGTACCCCGATTTTTTGTATGCGGCAACGGCTCCTAATGCCATCTCATCATTATTGGAAATAATCAGTTCTATTCTGTTTTTATACTGACTTATTAACTGGGTAACTCTGTTTTCCGCCTGACCTCTGTTCCAATCTGCAAACTGATAGCTTAATTTCTCCAAGTCAATTCCATTTTGTATAATTGTCTTTACTGAGCAATCTGTTCTGCTTATGGCATCCTGATGTCCTGCTTCACCCTCTAATAAAACATATTGTATTTTGCCGTCTTTATTTTTATCCACATCCGGATGTTTCGCCAAATAATCTGCAACGATTTCTCCCTGCATAACTCCTGACTGCTCTGCAGCACAACCAACATAATATAGCTTGTCCCACTGCATAAGATCTTCCCTTACAGGCTCACGGTTAAAGAAAATTATAGGTATGTTATTTTGTCTGGCAAGCTTAATAATCTTCCCCGGTGCAGTTCTGTCCACCAAATTGACACACATTATATCGCATCCTGCATCTATCATTTCTTCAACTAATTCATTTTGATTTCTCTGGTCATCATCGCCATTTCTTCCTGACACAATTATCTTCATGTCATCACTTTCCATGGCCTTTAAATCTTCCTTAACCTTTTCTACCATTGCATTTATAAAAGGATCATCCTGAGTATATGTAACTATACCCACCTTTAAAAAGTCATCTCTGCTTTTTTTCTTCTGACTACATCCTGTAGCGGTACATATAAGTACAATTCCCATTACAAATGCAATAACTGCCTTCTTATTTATTTTACTCATAAGAATATAAAAACCTTTCCATTTCATCAGTAAATAAATCTTTCTGATAAATTACTTTTACCTTAACATTGTAACTTTTCATTTCATAAAATAATTTGTTAAGCTTTTTAGAAATTTCCATAACACTTCTATAACCTATATCATAACTATCAATAGCAACAATACAATTTACATTTCCGTTATCTAACAAACTTATGGATTTTTCGCTGCTGCCTATACCGTATATCTGTGCCCCATTGTACACCCCGTTTTCACTGTTTGCTCCCAATTCATCTAAGGAATAATTGTCCATTGCCACCAGATAATCTACCTTTGATTTGGTTTTCACAATGCTGCAAATATCCTGGTCCCGTATTCCACTGTAAGTCCATGCCACCTTAATATCTGAATCTTCTATGGCATCCATAAAACCTTTGTATGTGTTGACAGTTTTTTCTTTTTCGTGCTGGTCTAAAATAACTCCTATTTCCTTTGTTTTTCCTCTGGCTGAATCATTAACAATGCTTTCTCCTAACTTGTAACCAATTTTATAATTGTCAGGCTTAATTACAGGATAACCCGATTTTTCCCCGTCATCTCCCATAAAAGCATCTTCCACTATAAATATAAATGGAATATCGCCACAGATTTTCTTTATTTCATTTTTTGTGTTTGATCCGGGAGCCGGACAGATAATAAATCCCTCTGCCCCATTGTCAATCTGTTCTTTCATCAGTTCCTTTTCGTCCTGAAAGCTATAAATATCATCTGTGTTACATATAATTAAATGTAAGTTATTAACTTTTGCCGCACTTTTTAAACCATTTATTAACGAATCCCAGTTTTTATCACCGGAATTTTCCACAATAACTGCAATCTTTTTTTCCGGTGTTTCATGGTCAAATATTCTATATGTGAATAATACTGCCAACATACACAATATTATTTCCGTAATGAGAAAGGCCATCTTATTTTTTTTCATTTTCATCCTTCCTTCCTATGTTTTGATTTTCCAGATTTTTTCTGTTTTCTTCATTAAAAGGAATTGCAGGTATGTGAATGGTAACTTTTGTTCCTTCGTCTGCTTCACTTTCTACACTTAAGCCATATTGGTCTCCAAACATTAATTTAATCCTTGAATGAACGTTTATAACCCCTACTCCTGAACCATGCTTAGGGGTTTTACTATTATCCTTAAGTATATTCTCAACTACTTCCTCTCTCATTCCCATTCCGTTATCTTCCACGGTTATAAATATATCATCATTTATTTTTTTACCTGTAACAACTATTTCGCCGTCATCTATATCAATGTCTCCCACACCATAATATATGGCGTTTTCCAGTATCGGCTGTATAACAAGTTTGACAATACAATAGTCGTTAATTTCATCATCCACGTCAAATCTGATTTTGAATCTTTCCTTATACCTTACCATCTGTATATTCATATAGCTTTTGCTATGCTGTAATTCATCGGATATTTTAATTATGGTTCTTCCCTTTGACAAACTTATTCTAAGTAACTTGGCAAGCTCAGAAATCATAAATACCGCTTCTTTGTTTTTGCCGGCTTCAACCATCCATGTGATGGACTCCAATGTATTATATAAGAAATGAGGATTAATCTGGCTTTGTAGGGCATCCATTTCACTTTTTCTTCGTTCATTTTGCTGTCTTATGATTTCCTTCATTAAGTCCTCAATTTGCTCATAGGATTTTTGTACTGAATATCCTAAATCCCTGATTTCCGAGGAACCTCCAATGTATATTCTGTTTTTACCCCCTGCCTCGTAGGATTTTACTGAATCATTAAGATTTAATATAGGTCTGGATATTTTTCCCGATACTATTTTGTTTACCACAAGAAGCATCATGATTAAGAAAATAATGGTTATGATAACGTAATACCTGAATTTATTTATGCTTATTGTCTGAATTTTATCAGGAACCACACCCACAACTTTCCATCCTGTATAGGCAATACTACTTATAATATAGTTTGCCCTGCCTCCATTGAGATTTAATTCATAGGTTCCATCTTCATAGCCTGCAATCCGGGTACTGTCTTCCGAAATAATTCCCCTGTCTATTTCCACCTTTCTTGGATGATAAATTAATTCTCCATCGCTGTTGCACAAATAATAATATATTCCATTTGTATCTTCATTAATTCTATCTAAAGCTTCTTCTATAATGGAATACTTCATATCTATAAGTAAGACACCACTAACCGGCGTTTCCCCATCATTAATATCTACGGAACGGCTTAGGGATACCACCCGGTAATATTTAAAAGCTCCGTCGGTAAATAAATTCTGTATGTGGGGTGTGGAAAAATGGATGTTTTCAATTTCATCTGTGGCATTGGAAAACCAATCCTGTTGTTTTACATGGGCATTTTCTTTCTCTGATGCTACAGGTTCAGCTGCAATAAGCTTTCCGGAAGTATCATATAATGCCATACTTTGTATTTTGTCCGAATTAATTTCATATAATAAACTAAACTCTTTATTAAGCATTTGGTCTGATACATCATATTGCTGAACAATATTATAATTTGCCACATTTGAGATCTGCCTAATTTCAAGAAGGTCTCCGTCTATTTTATCTACTACACTATCTATAATGTCTTCTGCACCGGACACAGAGGTTTCTTCCGCTGAAATCTTAAATCTGTTATAAATAAGCAGTCCCATAATTATAGTAGTAATAATCGTTAATGTGGTTAAAACTGCCATAATAATAGACTGAATATCAAATCTCACCGTTCCTTCACGAAAAGACCTTATGCCGCCTTTTTTATTTTTCCCGTCTGCTTTTTTTATTTTATCCACTATTGCCATATTTCCCGTAATTATTTACCTAATTTCTCATTTCTATATTTAGATGGAGATACTCCATATTTTTTCTTAAATACATAACTGAAGTAATTGGCGTCGGTATATCCCACCATTTCAGCTATTTTGTAGCTTTTTTCATTTGTATCCATTATTAATCCTGCAGCAATTTCCATTCGGTAATCTGTAAGATATGTAACAAAGGACTTACCTACTTCCTTTTTAAACACAGATGAAAAATATGAATTTGATACTCCCATTAAAGAACATACTTTATCTAAGGATAAATCCGGTTCCATATATCTGTCCCTTACTATGTTCTTTCCGTCATTTACTAAACTCATTGACTTGCTGTTTCGGACACTTTTTAATTTCCCGCTTACACCTAATGAACAGTCAATTAACCATGATTCCAAGGTGTTTTCGTCCATTTGGGGAACATTTTCATAAGGATTATCTATTCCATTTAAAAAGTCGTTAAAGTCCATAAAGTTGTTGGCACAAAATCTGTAAAATGCCCCTACCATTTCCATTATTACTAAATTGTACTGGCTGACTGTATTAGCATTTTTGTGTAATTTTTCTATTTCCCTGCTAACTGCATCTTCTATGGATTTACTGTTTCCTAAATATATTGCCTTAAATAAATCATGCATTTTTGAATCTTCTGACTGTATAGTCATGTTTTGCTCATTAGGTGCAATTTCTTCTATATTAATTGCCCTGTTGGTTCCATATAAAACCCTGTATGATACTGCCTCTCTTGCTCCTTCATAAGAACTGTTTATGTTTAATATATTATCACACATTCTGCCTATACCTGCTGTAACCACGGCACCGATAACCCTGTTTACCCATTTGCAGAATTTGTCACAAATATCCGTAAATTCCACCATTTTTTCTTTAGAACTTAATTCTACAATTAATAACGTATTTCCTAAATAAATAAATTCCCTGCAATTTAGTCTTTCGGCAATTCTTTCCTTTATTTCCCTTTCAACAGACATAGACAGTAACAAAGGTTCCATATTTTCAGGAACATTATGGGTAGATGTATGGAAAATCGCACAACAATAATATGGCCCCCTAAAATCAATTTTATAGGAATCCACAAATTTTGAATATTCCCCTTCATCAACTCTTCCTTCAATTAATGAAACAAATAAATTGGTCTGAAGTATTGGGAGTACATCATTAAAATAATTCTCAAGTTTCTGAACATTTAATTTTTCTTCTCTTTCTACATCTAATGAATTTTTTACCCTTTTTAAACATTCAGTTAATTCCTGGGAATTGATGGGTTTTAACATATATTCTTCAACCTCAAGATGAACTGCTTCCTTTGCATATTCAAATTCATCAAATCCCGTAAATATAATAATGTGAATATTTCTGTAATCATCATTAAGCCTTTTAGATAACTCAAGGCCATCCATATAAGGCATCTTAATGTCAGTAATAACCACATCCGGCTGTGTCTTTTCAACAAGCTCTAATGCCTTTACTCCATTAGTTGCACTGCCAACTACCTGAAATCCCAGCTGGTCCCAGGCTATTTTTTGTTTAATTACATCAATAACTTCTTCTTCATCATCTACTAGAATGACCTTATATTTATCCATAATACTTTCCTTATTTAATAGTTATTTTATCCTGTATTTCTATTTAATTATTATAACAAACAATTAAATCAAATAAAATAATTAATGCTAAAATCGTCCTAACTGCCCTTAGACAATTAGAACGACTTTTAGCATTTATCATTTAAAAAATTTTATTACTTTTCCATTATTTCTTCTGTACATATTTAAGGCAGTCAAGTGTTACTGCTGCAAGAATAATGATTCCTTCAAAAATAAACTGAAGGTTTGTATCAATTCCAAGAATTGTAAGTGAATATGTAAGAGATGTAAATATAAGAACACCTGTTACAACACCTGAGATTTTACCAATACCACCTGTAAATGAAACACCACCTACTACGCAGGCTGCAATGGCATCCATATCCCATCCTTGTCCGTAAGCTGCACTACCGGAACCAACCATTCTGTTACATTCAAGCCATGAACCGAATCCATAAAGGATACCTGCAAGAATGAAAGCTCCCATTGTAACTTTAAATACTGATATACCGGAAACTGATGCTGCTTCAGGGTTTCCACCTACTGCAAATAAGTTCTTTCCAAAGGTTGTCTTATTCCAGATAAACCATACAACTGCTATTGCAACTACTGCCCACAAAATAATTGTTGGGAATCCTCCCAGCTGTGGAATAAATATATTTGGAATTGCCGGATCAATGGCACCAAATGAAACACCCTTTGTTGCATAAGTTACAAGACCAAATATAATAAGCATGTTAGCCATAGTTGATATAAACGGATGCATCTTAAACTTCGCCATAAAGAAACCTGCAATCATTGCAAAGCATGTTGTAAGAATAATACAAACAACTAAAGCAAATACTGCTCTTCCAGCAGGTGCCATATTGGAGAAATCAAATATATGTCCGAATACACCACCTGTGTTAATGCCATTATGCATTATAATTGTTGAAGCAACCATGCCCATACCAACCATACGTCCAACAGAAAGGTCTGTTCCTGTTAAAAGAATCAATCCTGCAACTCCAAGGGCTAAGAACATTCTTGGTGATGCCTGCTGTAAAATATTAAGTATGTTTGTGTATGTAAGAAGCTGTGTATTTTTAACTACCGGTGTAATTGCACATAATGCAATAAAAATCAAAATAATTACAATATACAAACCGTTTTTGTATAAAAACTGTGATAAATTAAATGTATATTTATAATTCTCCATTCTCTGCTGCATCTTCTGGGCAAATGTATACTTTGATGTACGCAGCAAATCAATTAAATGATACTTATGCATATATGCATCATGTTTTCTGTCTTTAATTTCCTGACATTTTGATTCATGAGTCATCTTAGCATCATATAATTTATTTTTATAAACATATTTTTCGTCTTTAATTTCTTCTGAATCTGATAATTTGCTTAAAGCAGCTTCATGTTCCTTTTTTAATTCAGCACAAACTTTTTCATAATTTGTTTTTTCAACTGCTTTTTCACTTTCACAACTAGCTGAAACTTTACTGTAATACTGGCTGTCATAATTTTTTGAAAGATATTCTTCTGCCTGGGCAATAAGCTTTGAAACTTCATTCTTGTTTGAGCTTTCAACTGCCTTTGCCTTTTCTAAAGCCTTTTTGTCACTTTCAATAATTTTTGCCTTTTCTTCTTTAGTTAAATTCTTGTTTTCCTTTACAATTGCCATGTGGTTCTTTAAACTTCTGACTTTATCTGAACCATCTGCACGTAAGGAATCTATTTGTTTCTGTATTTTTCCAACATATTCATCTATCGGCTTAAGAAGCTTTTGTTCTTCATCAACCGAAAGAATAACACCTTTCTCTGCCATATTAAATACTCCTCTCTCCTACAAATATTTAGCACTAAGCCTTAATAATTCTTCCTGATTTGTTTCATTTGTATTAACTATTCCTGCAAGATGTCCATTAGACATTACGCCAATACGATTTGTGATTCCTAATATCTCCGGCATTTCAGATGAAACAACTATTATTGTTTTTCCCTGTTTAGCCATATTAATAATCAACTCATATATTTCATATTTTGCGCCAACGTCAATACCTCTGGTAGGATCATCCATCATAAATACATTTGGTGAACGTTCAAGCCATTTACCAAATATTGCTTTTTGCTGATTTCCTCCTGAAAGATTTGAAATCATATCATCAGGTCCCATACACTTGGTGTGCATTACCTTTATTTCCTCTGCTGTTGCACGAACCATGTCATCCTTTGATAAAGCAATGCCTCTCTTATAATGATTCATGTTTGCAATGGTAGTATTAAATGTAATATCTCCTTTTAAGAAAAGACCGTTTGCTTTTCTTTCTTCCGTTATTAAAGCAAATCCATGATCCATGGCATCTTTAGGTGATGAAAAATTCATTACTTTTCCATCATACATTATATTACCTGCTGCTCGTGTTCTGACACCAAATATAGTTTCAAGGAGTTCTGTACGACCGGCTCCAACTAAACCGTATAATCCAAATATTTCACCTTTTCTTATATCAAAAGAAATATTTTGAAGTTTTGGTGCATATTTTGTAGAAAGATTTTCCACTGAGAAAATCACTTCTCCCGGTTTGTTGTCTACAGGTGGGAATCTGTTATCTAAGGAACGACCAACCATAGCCGATATCAGCTCATTCATATTTGTATCTTTGCTGTCCTTAGTCATTACCAGACTTCCATCTCGTAAAACAGAAATTTCATCACATATCTCAAAAATTTCGTCCATCTTATGAGATATATATATTAATGAAATTCCCTGACTTTTTAGTTGTCTCATCATTTTAAACAGCTTTTCTACTTCCGGTGCTGTTAATGATGATGTAGGCTCGTCAAGTACGATTACCTTTGAATTATATGAAATAGCCTTTGCAATTTCACACATCTGTCTCTGGGACACAGACATTTTCTTCATTGGCTGTGTCATATTAACAGTTATTCCTAATTTTCTAAATAAATCGGAAGCTTCTTTTTTCATTCTTCCTTCGTCAACCATGCCTAATGAGTTTTTAGGATATCTGCCTAAAAACAGGTTGTCAACAACGCTTCTTTCGAGGCACTGATTAAGTTCCTGATGAACCATGGCAACCCCGTTCTCAAGAGCATCTTTTGGACCGGAAAAATTAACTTCCCTTCCGTCTAATATTATTGTTCCTTCGTCCTTTTGATAGGTTCCGAAGAGACATTTCATCATTGTCGATTTACCTGCTCCATTTTCACCCATAAGGCCCATTATTGATCCCGGTTTAACATTCAAATTAATATGTTTCAGAACCTTATTTCGGCCGAATGATTTACTCATGCCGTTAATCGACAGGATGTATTCATTCTTATCTTCCACCATATCTACACTTCCTCTTTCTTTTTCAAAGAAGGGAGGCTTTATTTCGCCACCCTTCCTGTTAATTATTTCAATTTACCTTTAACTCTATTTTGAGAGAATTGATGTATATGAAGCTGCATTATCTGTTTTAACCATGTTAATTGCGAATGCATCATATTCACCCGGATTACCTAAACGGTTAGTAATATTTGATTCTGTCTGTCCGTCACCACCAATATAGTCTACCTTAAGGTTAAGAAGGTCATCATACTTTTCAAGTAATGGCTGGTATGTTGAGCTAAGGAAGTTGTCTGATGCATTGTAAATGTTAAGCCATACTTTCTTTTCTGCGCTCTTGCTTGAATCAAGCTTTTTTGAAACCTTGTCGTAAATCTTTGTTGAATCTGTAAAATCTTTGTAGTTGTCAGCTGTTACAGCAACGTTTAATGCGTAATATGATCTTTCTTCTTCGCTGTATCTGTAATCTTCATCCTTTGTAAGGCTGTTTCCTGCATCGTCAGGTGTTCCAATTCCTGTATCAATATCTACACCATCAAGTGCATTACGGAGAACTCTAAGTGTAAGGTATGCCTGAACATCAGCATGCTGTGAAATTGTTCCGCCGTATCCTTCTGCTATAGCTGCTACTGCATCGCTGTTAGCATCATATCCAAATGTTGGAACCTTGTTGTCCTTAGCCCATGCATTAAACATTGACATTCCCATACCATCATTATTTGATACAACTACATCAATCTGTTTGCCAAATGAAGCTGTCCATGTTCCAATGGCATTTCCTGCTGTTGCTGCATCCCATGTTGCACCGGCTGAATTCTTCATTTCCTGTGATGCTAACTCTCTGACTGTATATGTCTTTCCATTAACTTCCAAAGTTGCATCCTGTACAGCTTTTGATTTGCCGTCTACGTTGGTTCCTGCCGGTGATGAATCAACACTTCCGTCTTTCTTTACAGCTGTTCCGAGAGCTGTACGAACACCACATGTACGTGCGATTGAATCATTGTGTCCGATATCTCCGATGGCAAGAACATAACCGATTATTCCGTCTCCATTTCTATCGATTTTGTCGATGTTTGCCTTAATGTAATCTAATACCATCTGTCCCTGAAGTTCTGCACCCTGGTTAGCATCAAATCCTACATAATATGTATCTTTGTTGAAATTAAGTGCTGTTGTGTCAAGAGCGCCTGTGGAGCTGTTTGACGGCTGACGGTTAAACCAGCATAATGGCTTATCCTTATTTGCCACTGAACCGGTTGAAGTTCCTCCTGAACTTCCTCCTGATGATCCGCAGCCTACCATTGACATTCCAAGGGCTGCTGCAACTAAAACTGTTAAAAACTTTGATCTTCTCATCTTAATATTCCTCCTATTTGTTAATATTGTTGTTTTTTCCCTGTCTTTATTGACTAACTTTATTATAATTTCATTTCTTTTTAGAAAAAATAGAATATTTTTAGGTAAATTATCAAAATTTTACTGTTTTTTAATAATTTTTATAGATATTTTTACTAAAATCGTTTTTATGTTAAAGGTAAAAAAATAGTATTCATGAAACTAAAGTTTAAAAAGTCTTTAATTTCCGAATACTATTTTTTAGTTATTTATTATGCTAATTACATTAAACTTATATTATCAATAGCTTCTCTTTCTTCCTTGGAAAATTCTGTATTATTTATACATCCAATGTTATCAAGAATCTGTGACGGTCTTGAAGCTCCTATTAGCACGCTGGTAATATCACCATCTCTCAAAATCCATGATAATGCCATTTGCGCTAAAGTCTGTCCTCTTTTTGCTGCAATTTTTCTTAATGCCTTAACCCTGTTTATTTTTTCTTCAGTTATGGCATTTTCTTTAAGGAAACGTCCATCTGTACGGACACGACTGTCCTCAGGGATACCGTTAATATATCTGTCTGTTAATACTCCCTGCTCTAACGGACAGAATGTTATTACTCCTATTCCATTAGAAGCAGCATAATCTTTTAATCCGTCATTTTCTATTGTTCTGTCAAAAATGGAATATCTTCTCTGATTTATTATAAAAGGTGTTCCATATTCGTTAAACAGCTTAACAGCTTCCATGGTCTGTTCTCTATTGTAATTTGAAATGCCTATGTACAAAGCTTTACCGCTTTTTACAATTCCGTCTAAGGCTCTCACTGTTTCCTCTAAAGGCGTATTAGGATCAGGTCTGTGATGATAAAAAATATCAACATAATCCAGTCCCATTCTTTTAAGACTTTGATCAAGACTTGCCACAAGATATTTTTTACTTCCCCCATCACCGTAAGGTCCCTGCCACATACCGTATCCTGCCTTAGTAGAAACAATTATTTCATCTCTGTATGCATCAAGCCCTCTCTTTAATATTCTTCCAAAATTTTCTTCTGCCGCTCCTGCTACTGGTCCATAGTTATTAGCCAAATCAAAGTGAGTTATTCCATTGTCAAAGGCGGTATAGCACATTTCTGTCATGTTATCAAAATTTCCGTTAGAACCAAAGTTATGCCATAGTCCCAGAGAAACCTGTGGCAACATTAATCCACTGTTTCCGCACCTTGAATACTTCATTTTTTCATATCTTTTTTTATCTGCAATGTACATATTTTCATCCTTTCCGTGTAAATATACACTCCTGTCACGTTTATTATTAATGGTATTTTGTCACTTATAAATATTTTTGTCAATTTAATATTTTTTGCTGTTATCAATTATATTTTTTCAATTACTCCTTATTATTTATATTGCAAATAAAAGCCCGGAAACTGTTATTTACAATAGTATTTTCTAGTCTTTACTAGGTTTATAACAATTTCGGGCTTTTATAATATTTTATGCTTCCATCTGGCGTCCGAGAAATTCAGCCGCCACTCCTGCTAACTTCTGCTCCGTGACACTTACCTTCTGCTTTTCATCCTTTGAAAGAATGATTACGCTTCCTATTATGTCACCTTCACATATTATTGGATAAATAATCTGATCCATCTCAGGTGCTTCCATACCTTCAACTATTGGTATAGCCTTTTCAACTCCATTTTCTGTGGTAAGATTTTCCCTTGCTTCTAAGAGATTTTCTAATTCCTTACTAATTCCTCTGCCTATTAATTCCTTTTTGGTTCCTCCTGCTACGGCAATTACCTGATCTCTGTCAGTTATCACTATACGATATCCTGACACCTGTGCAAGACTTTCCGCATATTGCTTGGCAAAACTGTCAATTTCACCTATTGGAGAATATTTTTTCAGAATTATTTCTCCTTCTCTATTAGTAAAAATCTCCATGGGATCACCTTCTCTAATTCTAAGAGTCCGTCGGATTTCCTTAGGAACTACAACTCTTCCCAAATCGTCTATTCTTCTGACTATACCTGTTGCTTTCATATACCCACTTTTCCTCCATTATCAAATTTATAGTGATTTTGCTTTTTCTTATGTCTGGCAAAATCCCGTTTTGCTAAATAAAAGCTTTGGAGTTATTATGTGGAAAAATTAAGAAAATATTCTTTTATTCTACATATACTACTGTTGAATTTATGTTATTCTGTATCCTTAATATGTATAAATTCTTTTAGCATTTCCATATTAATGCATGTTGCAATATGCATAATCTCCTTCCACTTTAATAATTCTCTTCATGTACTTCAAAATAGCTCTGTGGATGATTACATACCGGACATACCTCCGGTGCCTTTGTTCCTACCACAATATGTCCACAGTTACGGCATTCCCATACCTTAACTTCACTCTTTTCAAACACCTGTGCAGTTTCAATATTCTT
>NZ_CAKVZL010000013.1:0-35821 GCF_934835595.1 Eubacterium sp. AF15-50 | reverse complement strand
CAACAATATCGGCGCCTTTGTATACTGCTGTCTCAATTAATCCGTCCATTCCTGCTACTACCTTTACGGAGGTATCAGCCACCGCTATCTTAAGATTAGCTGCCGCCTCTTCATTGTATACGCATACTATTTCCGGATGAAATTCCCTTATCTGTTCTTCTAATTTTTGTATATTTGAGCCTGCTGCAATGGCAACCACACGCAAATCATCATTGGCTCTTACAATGTCAAGAGTCTGAGTTCCTATGGAACCTGTAGAGCCTAAAATTGTAATATTTTTCATTAATTCTCCTTAAAAAATCTGTACCAAAATCCATATAACAGGTGCTACATATATAACACTGTCAAATCTATCCATTATTCCGCCATGTCCCGGAATAAGTCTGCCATAATCCTTTATATCATGATTTCTTTTAATGGCCGATGCCGCCAAATCTCCCACCATGGATATTAAAGCACCTACTGCACATATTACTGCAAAAACTATTACAGGATTATTTATTGTAATATTATCTGCAAAAACTGAAGCATATACTGCCCCTAAAACTGCTGCACCAACAACTCCGCCTATAGCTCCTTCTATTGACTTTTTAGGGCTAAGCACCGGTGCCATTTTATGTTTTCCAAAGGCTACTCCTGCCAGGTAGGCACATGTATCACTGCCCCAGGAGCAAAGGAATATAAGCCATACGGTATAAGCACCATTGTCTCCTGCCCTTACATTGTAAATATATGACAACATAACACCTGCATATAACATGCACATTATTGCATTGGAAATTTCCTCTGTCTTATATTTCGGGAACATAAATACATACTGTGCCAGAAGACACATAAGAAATACAATTATAAGTATAAGCATGTTTTGTGTTTTTCCCATGAACAAAAGCCCATAGTAGATAACTACTGCCACATATCCCGTAATCCCCGGAAGTTTTTTTTCAATTCCAAGAACCCTGTATAATTCGTATACTCCCACCAGTGATATTAACATATTAGCCACCAACAAAATTATTCCTCCGGGAATAATGGTTGTCAGAATAAGTGCCACTAACACTATTCCACTTAATAATCTTGTCAGAAAAGATTTATTTGCAAATTTACTTAAAATCATGGTTATGCCTTAACTCCTCCAAATCTTCTGTCTCTCTGGTTATACTTTACAATAGCCTTTTTCAATTCTTCCTTATCAAAATCCGGCCACAAAACATCCGTGAAATAAAATTCCGTATATGCTAACTGCCACAAAAGATAATTAGATAATCTTATTTCACCGCTGGTTCTGATAAGTAAATCCGGATCCGGGATTCCTGCCGTATCAAGATATGAACTAATAAGATTTTCAGATATATCCCGGGATTCTATAACTCCATCTTTGACATCCTGTGAAATTTTTGTAACAGCACGCCTTATTTCATCGCGGCTACCATAATTAATGGCAATAATAAAGTTAATTCCCTTATTATCCTTTGAACATTCTTCTAATTCATTAATTCTGTCAATAATATCATCATCTAATCTTGATTTATCACCTATGACTCTTACCTTCATGTCGTTTTTGTTGGCACGTTCAATACAGTCTTTTAAGTAATTTCTTAAAAGCTTCATTAATGCCTTAACTTCATCTTCCGGTCTGTTCCAGTTTTCCGTTGAAAATGCATACATTGTAAGATATTTAATTCCCATGTCATGAGCATCTTCAATTATTTTTTCCACATTTTTAGCCCCTGCTGCATGTCCTGCGTTTCTTGGAAGAAAACGCTTTTTCGCCCATCTTCCGTTTCCATCTAAAATAATTGCAACATGCTGTGGAATGTTAAGTCCCGTAATGTCTATTTTTTCAGCCATACATTATCCGCCTTTCACTAAATTAACCTATGTAAAACATTATCTTTGACAGTGCAAAGAATAGAGGAAACAATAGTCCCCTCTATTCTCTGTAAGTGTGTATAAGCACATATATTATACTGTCATTATCTCCTGTGACTTTGCATCTATGGCATCATCAATTTTCTTTACATATGCATCAGTAGATTTCTGAACATCATCCTGATATCCTTTAATTTCATCTTCTGATATTCCATCTTCCTTGCCTTTTTTCTTAACGGCTTCAATGGCATCTCTTCTAATGTTTCTTATGGCAACCTTAGCATTTTCGCCTTTTTTCTTGACATCTTTTACTAATTCTTTTCTTCTGTCCTCTGTAAGTTCAGGAAATACAAGACGTATAAGCTTTCCGTCATTAGTAGGTGTAAGTCCTAAATCAGATGCATTAATTGCTCTTTCAATATCCTTTAAGAGTGATGCATCCCAAGGCTGAATGCAAATCATCCTTGCCTCCGGAACAGATATGTTACCTACCTGCTGAAGAGGTGTGGGTGTTCCATAATAATCTACCTTAACTTTATCTAAGATATGAGGATTTGCTCTTCCTGCCCTGATTGTTGTGTATTCCTCTTTAAGATTGTCTAATGACTTCTCCATTTTATCTTCATATGTCATTAATAATTCTTCCATTTTATCTATTACTCCTTTAAAAATATGTTTTATTATACAGTTATTTTAGTGCCGATTTTTTCTCCTGATACGGCTTTATTTATACTGTCTTCTTCGTTAAGTCCAAACAAAAGCATTGGCATTTTATTTTCCATTGCCAAAACACTGGCTGCTAAATCAATAACACCTAATCTGTCATCAACTATCTTAGAAATAGGAAGTTCATCATATTTCTTTGCATCAGGGTTCTTAGCCGGGTCGCTGTCATA
Organism: Eubacterium sp. AF15-50; assembly: GCF_934835595.1. Lineage (NCBI taxonomy): Bacteria > Bacillati > Bacillota > Clostridia > Eubacteriales > Eubacteriaceae > Eubacterium > Eubacterium sp. AF15-50. The sequence goes on along the minus strand of NZ_CAKVZL010000013.1, from coordinate 33,056 downwards.
TACACCGTCAATGGCCTTTGCTCCTAAGATACAATCTGCTTCAATTTCAATTGCTCTTAAAACCATGGTCATATCTGTTGAGAAATATGGATGTCCCGTTCCTCCTGCAAAGAACACAACCTTTCCATTATTTAAATCAGCTACTGCTTCATCCTTTGAGAAAAGCTTTGTCCATGTTCCACAGGCAAAAGGTGTATATACGTTAGTATCCATACCTTCTGTTCTAAAGATTTCTGATACATACATACAATTCATAATAGTAGCTAACATGCCTATTCCATCTGCCTTAGGTCTGTCAATCTTATTGCTTGTTCTTCCTCTCCAGAAGTTTCCGCCACCAATAACAATAGCTACCTGTACTCCTTTGTCCACAATAGTTTTAACCTGCTTTGCAACTGCCACACAGGTTTCTTCATCAAAGCCTGTTTTCTTATCACCTGCTAAGGCTTCACCACTTAACTTAAGTAAAACTCTATTCATTTTATGTTCCTCTTTTTTTCTGTTTTTATTAGTCGCAATAAGGTGCTTTATGCACAAACTGCTTCCAATTTTAATCTAGAACTAGAATAACATATAAAGTCAAAAAAATAAAGAAGTATCTTATTTTAAAATGGTTTAATAATCTTTTCTTTTAACTACGTAAGTAGACAACATTATTCCGCCAATATACATGGCAATGCCTATTATTAATATAATAGCGGCAATTAAATTAATATGTTTTGAAACGAACATAGCTATATTTTCTATATTTTCTCCCTGTAATAATACATCTGAGAATGCATTTAACACACCCCAAATTACCATGGTTGGAAAAATCATAACTACTCTCTTTAGCTGTGGATTACCTGATGTTCCCATTGCATACATTATGGTATTCATTATTGAGTTATAAATAAAGGGCACTCCGGCTGATAACACAATTACCACCCCAAGATCAGGAAAACTTTTTCCCCATGTTTTTATCATTATTGCTGATAAAATGGTTGCTATTAACATTTCCAGAATTATATAAAATACTCCTGTTAAAAATCTTCCTGAAACTCTCTCTATTTCTTTTGCCGGCAGCATATTGTCAAAACCGCAGCCACTCTTCTGTTCATATGAAAACAATGACAATGGTGCTATCATGGCTATTAATGACATGTAGGCAAATATGGAATATATGTTTTCATCATTTTGCCCCATAACAAGGCTAAAAGGTGCACACAATACTATGGATAAAACCAGCACCATCTTTCCTTTTCTTAAATCATATTTAAAAAATTTAATTGCGTTTTTCATGTTGTCTCCTTTCCTTTATGCTGTGAAGCATAATCTGTGATATTTCCGGTTTTTCAATAACAAATCCTGAGCCTATTTTTTCTGCATCTTCTGTTTTTATAAGTGCTTCAAAGTTGTATGCTTTATGGTCAATTCCAATTAAATATTTAGAATTTTCACCGGTAATCTGCCCTGGTTCTCCCTTAACCAGCAAATAATCTTCTAGCATTTCATCCTTGGGCTTACTAATCAGAATTCTTCCCTCATCTATAAAGGTAATATAGTCTGCAATTTCTTCTAAATCACTAAGAACATGGGTTGAAAACAAAATACTTCTGCTACCATTTTCTATGTATTCCTGTAAATCATTTAACAATTCTTCTCTTACCACCGGGTCTAATCCGTTAGTTGCCTCATCTAAAATAAGCAGTTTTGAATCCCTGGAAAATGTCGCTGCAAACATTAGTTTTACCTTCATTCCCCTGGAAAAATAATCTATTTTCTGCTTTTCAGGCAAATTGTACTTCTTTATGAATGAATTAAACTTATCCTCATTAAATGTAGGATAAAAATCCTTAAGAGTTTTTCGTATTACACTTATTTTGGCACTGGGATAAAAGAAGGATTCATCCCCTACAAAGGCAATACTTTCCTTGTATTTAACCGGATTTTCCTCATATGTAATTCCATCTACCTTAATGCTTCCTTCCTTGTACTTGCATATATGATTAATCATGTTAATGGTAGTGGTTTTCCCTGCACCGTTCTGACCTACATACCCCATTATGTATCCTGCCGGAATAGTCAGATTAATATTTTTAAGTTCAAATTTCTTATAACTTTTGTTTAAATTTTTTATTTCCAAAATATTATTCATTTTAATTTTCCTTTCTGTCATAAAGCATTTTTATTCCTGCCAGAATGAGTCCAGTATGTTTTGTAACTCTTCTTTTGCCAGACCAATGCTTTTGGCTGTTTCTACTGCCGTTTCTATTCCCTGTTCAATTCGTAAAAGGTATTGTTCCCTTATTATGCCGTTATCCTTTCTAAGCACCACGCTTCCTTTTCCCTGCATGGTAGCAATAAAGCCTTCCTGTTCTAAATCGTTATATGCCCTGGTGGTAGTAATAACACTAACTCCAATGTCCTTTGCAAGGCTTCTGATAGACGGTAACACCTCTCCTTCTTCTAACTGACCGTTTAAAATCTGTTCCTTAATCTGCTCCCTTATTTGAGCATAAATGGGCAATTCTGACTGATTTGATATAATTATCTTCATAAGTTACCTCCGTATTCCAATGCATTGTATATACTGTATATATTGCATTATATACAGTATATACAATTTGTCAAGGGAAAGTGGTGCAAGTAAATGATGGTATTTAATTGTTGTTTTATACTAGTATACTTTTGAATTTTGGGACATTCTGCGATATGTAGGCAGGTAGATTTTCTTTTTCTTGCTTTCCAATGGTACCCCACGACTAGATTTCCCGGATTTTGGGAACTATGAGTGGTTGGATTTCTTTTTTCTTGCATTTCTAACAAATTCTATTATTTTTTCTTCGTCTTTCCCTACCCCATCTTCCTTCTCTACACCGGATGACACATCTACACCATCAGGCATTTCTCCATGAATCTGTATATAATCAAAGCCTGCATTTTCAATTTCTTCAATCTGGTCAATAGTAGGTGATACAACCACAGCCACTGTTTTTATTTTGTCATCAAGAGTTTTCATGATTTCTTTGACATTATCTATAGTAATATTTCTCTTACTTTTTTCAAAAAATAATACCATTCCCACCAAATCAATTTTCACCTTATTAAGATATTCTGCTTCATTAGCCGTTGTTATTCCACAAATTTTAATAATCGTTTTCTCACCTTTTATCCTATATATGAAAACATTTCTCTATGTTCTTATTTGAGCCAAGAACCAGCATATGACAACCTGCAGTTAACACCATATCAGGAGTAATATTTATATCCAGACGTCCGTCACGTCTAATTGCCATTATGTTTATACCAAAACGTCCTCTGATATCTATTGCACTTACTGTTTTGCCATCCCACTCATTAGGGATTTCAATTTCAAATATTGAGTATTCCTTCCCTAATTCAACATAGTCAAAAATATGGTCGGAAGTATATCTTATGGCACTCCATTTTGCCAACTGTCTTTCTGGATACACCACCTCATCTGCCCCGTTTCTTAACAAAAACTTTGCATGTACATCTCTTGCAGCTCTTGAAACAACCTTTTTTGCCCCTAATTCTTTAAGAAGTGATGTGGTTTCTAATGAACTTTGAAAATCATCACCGATACAAACCATACATACATCGTAATTTCCTACACCTAAAGATTTCAGGAATTCCTCATTGGTACTGTCACCAATTACAGCATTCGTTACAAAATCCAATACTGCATTTACTCTATCCTCTTTTTTATCTACTGCCATAACCTGATGCTTTAATTCATACAGATTTTCAGCGATATGTCTCCCAAATCGTCCAAGTCCTATTAACAAAATTGATTTCATAATCTTCTCCTATCCTACCATTATTTTTTCTTCCGGGAATTTTGCCACATCTTTTCTCTTACTTGATACTGTAGCAAAAATCACTGTGAGACCGCCAACTCTTCCAAACAGCATAAGCACTATAAGAACAATTCTCGAAATCACACCTGTATGAGGAGTTATTCCAAGAGTAACACCTACCGTGCATACTGCAGAGGCCGACTCAAACAATGTATCAATAATATTAAATCCATCCACTGCACATATTATAATTCCACCCATAAGAAACAAAAAGCTGTAAAGCAGCAATATGGCTGCCGCACTTTTTATTACCTCTTCAGCAATTCTTCTCCTAAACAAATGAGGGGATGATTTTCTTCTAAACACCGATATTGACGAAGCCAAAAGTACCGCAATGGTAGTTATCTTCATTCCACCTGCAGTAGAACCTGTAGCACCACCTACCATCATTAACACAATCATAATTAACTGTCCTGCCCCGGAAATCTTAGTTAAATCCACAGTGTTAAATCCGGCAGTTCTAGGGGTAACTGTTTGAAATAGAGATGCCAATGCCCTGTCTGCCCCTGACATATGCCATTTTGCTCCTGAAAATTCACAAAAATAAAAATAAACAAAAGGAATAACTATAAGTCCTATGGTTGCTGACAAAATAACCTTGCTTTGCATTCTATACTTACTAAATTTAAATTTGTGTGTTCTAATATCATCCCAGGTCATAAAGCCTATTCCACCCAATAAAATAAGAAGCACAATAACTAAATTAATTACAATGTTGCCGGAAAAAGATGTAAAGGATGAATACTTTTCATTTATTCCCATAAGGTCAAATCCCCCATTGCAAAATGCTGATATTGAATGAAAAATCGAATACCATATTCCTTTAAGTGCCCCCATTTTAACGGCAAAAACAGGGTACATTAAAACCGCTCCCGTTAATTCAATTACAAATGCCATTTTAATGATAAATCTTGTAAGCCTTACTATTCCCTCAAGCTTTGGTGCAGAAATTGCCTCCTGCATAACTGTTCTTTGCATAAGACCTATTTTTCTTCCTGACATGGCGGCAAAAGCTACCGCAATGGTAACTATTCCCATTCCACCTATTTGTATAAGAAATAATATCACTGCCTGTCCAAAGTCTGACCAATACGTCGCCGTGTCCTGAACTACTAATCCCGTAACGCAAACTGCCGATGTTGCCGTAAATAATGAGTCTAAAAAGGAAGCCCCTTCTCCACTACGTGTAGAATACGGTAGCATCAGAAAAAGACTTCCTATAATAATCATTCCTACAAATCCTAAAAGTATAAATTGTGCCGTTGATAAATGTATACGTCTCTTTTCCATAACTATCTCCTAATCATAAAAGATATTATACATCACCGGTATTTTTTTCACAACTCTATCTTTTGAAACTCCATACATCCCTTGAAAACAATATTAATATAGGGTATATTTCCAATCTGCCGGCTAACATATCTATTATTAATATTATTTTTGAAAAATCACTAAATAGTCCAAAATTACATGTAGGGCCTACCTGATCAAGTCCCGGACCTATATTGTTAAAGCAGGATAAAACAGCCGTAAAATTAGTAATAATTGAAAATCCATCCACTGCTATTAGCAAAAAGCTTCCAAAAATAATAATAAAATATGTTGCCACGTAAATATTGATTCCGCTAATTACTTTTTCATTTACAGCATTTCCATTGTTTCTTATAACTTCAACTTTATTTGGATTTAAGGTCTTTCTTATTCCACGTCGTATGCTCTTTAACAATAGCAACAACCTTCCACACTTAAATCCGCCGCCGGTACTACCTGCACATGCTCCAATCATCATTAACACAACTATTATTGATTTAGAAAACTCAGGCCATTTATCAAAATCTACAGTAGCAAAACCCGTAGTTGTAATTATACTAGCTACGGTAAAAGCTGCATGATGTAAAGCTTCCCCAATACTTCCAAACATATGGTAAATATTAATGGTTATAGCTGTAATGCTTGCAACAACCAATCCTAAATATAATCTAAGTTCCCCATCCTTTAACACTGTTTTAAATCTTCTTAACAAAAGAAGGTAATAACAACTGAAATTTACACCAAACAATAACATAAATATGGTGCAGACATTTTGAATGTAAGGACTATATCCTGCCATACTGTCATTTTTAATTCCAAATCCACCGGTTCCTGCTGTTCCAAATGCCGTACAGACTGAGTCAAACAACGACATTCCTCCTAACAGTAAAAATATTACATTAATTACTGTAAGTGCCATATATAACATATATAATATCATTGCCGTGTCACGCATTCTCGGTGCTAATTTTTCCACATTAGGCCCCGGGCTTTCAGCCCTTAATAGATGAAGAGTAAATCTGTTACTTCTTCCATTAGCCGGAGTAACTGCTAGCAAAAATACCAGAACTCCCATTCCACCTAACCAGTGACTGAAACTTCTCCAGTAAAGCATTCCTCTGGACATAGTTTCCACCTCAGGAAGAATTGAGGAACCTGTAGTGGTAAATCCTGATACCATTTCAAATAACGCATCAATAAAATGTGGAATTTCCCCTGATATATAAAAAGGGAGACATCCTAATAAACTAATGGCTATCCAGCTTAAACCTACACAGGCTAAACCTTCCTTTACAAAGAAACGCTGTTTTGCCTTTCTTCCCAAAACAAATAACAATGCTGATACAGCCATAATAATTAATATACTAAGGACAAAACTTATAAATGCCTTATACTCTTTGTCAAAGACACTTATTAACATTGCCGGTGTCATAAAGACCGCTTCAACTGCCAATATTTTTGAGATGAAACGACCCATAACTTTATAGTTCATTATTACTTCCTTTCATTAATCAAAAATATCATTAAGCTTATGTATTACCGCATCTCCCGTAGCAACTACAATAACTGTATCTCCCACTTCAAACTTTGATTCACCATCAGGTATAACTGTTTTTCCTTTGTGAGTAATACATACAATAAGTACATTTTTTCTTACTTTTACATCTCTTAATGCCATTCCGCAATTTTTAGTATGTTCGTCAGCTAAAAATTCCAAAGCTTCCACCTGTCCGTCAACTATACTATGAACTGAAATTGCCGCTCCTGTCTGTGCCTCTAATGCTCTTACATATCTTACTATGGTATTGCAGCACAATTCTTTAGGACAAACCACGCTTCCTATTTGCAAGCTGTCCTGTATATTACTTTTTTCAGTATGGGCAACCTTTGTAATAACCTTCGGCACTCCACTGCTTTTAGCATATAAGGAAATAATAATGTTAAGCTCGTCCATACCTGTTAAAGTAATTAATGCATCACAATTTTCTATTCCCTGACTTTCTAACATAGTTCTTCTGCTGGCATCACCATTGATAATAGTTGTCTCCGGCAACATTTCCGCAAGATTTCTCGCTCTGTCGGGATCCTGTTCAATAATCTTTACAGACACTCCCGTTCCTTCTAGTTTCTTTGCCAAATAATAGCTTACTCTTCCACCACCACACAAAATTACATTTTTAATTTTATGTGTAATAATACCAAGATTTTTCAATAAAATACTCATATTGGTGCTTGGTGCAGTAACGTAAATACGGTCACCTTCCCTTAAAATAAAGTTACCATCCGGTGCCACAACAACACCATTTCTTCTAACTGCGCAAACCAGTATTTTACACTTAATTATTCCGTACAGTTCATTAAGGGAAACATCTTTAAGAACACTCTTTCCATCAATTTCTAATTCCACAATTTCAACTTTTCCCTTTGCAAAGGTATCTCTCTGTAAAAATCCCGGATATTTAAGCAATCTCTCTATTTCAATTGCTGTCTGCTTTTCAGGATTAACAGCCAAAGATAACCCAAATTCTCCGCTCATGTTATAAATCTGTTCACTATATTCCGGATTTCTTATTCTTGCTATTGTATGTAATCTGTCATTCATCTTATGTGCTGTCATACAAGATAATAAATTAATTTCATCTGCTCCGGTAGCTGCAATAAGCAAGTCTGTTTTTTTGATTTCAGCTTTATTCAATACTGACATTAATGCACAGTTTCCCTGAATTGCCATAACGTCATATCTCTCTAAGCTTGCCTCTAATACCTTTGGATTGGAATCAATTAAAGTTAAATCACACCCTTCTGCTGACAATTTTCTAGTCAGAGTTGCGCCAACTTTTCCATCTCCAGCAATAATAATTCTCAATTATCTATCCTCCCATAAAAGAACATACTAAACAAAGTTATTATAACCCTTATGTGTAGAAAATCAAGTAATGATTATTTCCATGGTATTTATATTTACTTTACATTCTTTCCTGCATTATATCTTGATAAATTAAAACTCCTTATTCCACCGTCTTTGTATTTTTCTAATTTCTTATAATACCTCTTTTTGTTTAAATATCGTGTCACCTTCTCATTTTTCTCATCCAAAACCGCCGGCACACTGTCTGCTGAAAGATTAATGATATAATCCATATCCACATAAATATTTATCTCATAAGGGTCATCATTTTTATTCTTATCCATAATATATTGACACTGGGATAAATTGTATTTAGCTATAATATAATCAACATGACTAAAGGACAAAACAATAAAACAGCATATTACAACTACCATTGAAAAGGAAAATAAATTTAATTCTTTATGGAAGTTTTTAATGACTAATCCCAGCATAACCATACCTATAACAACTAACAGCCACAATACAAAAATCCTTGAAAAAGTGAGACCATACTCTTCTATGTACATTTTCATTCTGTATTCGCTGGAAAATATCATTATAAATGTACACAGGCATATTACTCCCGAAACCACCTTCATGAATTTATTTACTTTTACAAATTCCATGGTAAGCAGTATAACAAGAACATTTACACAACTTAAAAACAACAGCTGGAAAAATCCCTGTCTGGCATATTGTGCATATGTATATCCCTGAGGAAGACTGCCTCCATGACCAAATAGATATACCACCTATATAGTGGCAAACATCACATAAACAACAGCTACCATTGACATAATTATATTAACGGGAAGTGCAGCCATCTTGTTTTCTTTTTCATTTATGTATACTTTTCCATTTTTCACATAAAAAGAAAATGCATATGCCAGGGCATAAGATACAATTATCATAATTACTATTCCGGTTAAATTAAGAATAAGAGTATCTAATTTAAAAATTTTAACTATCATGTTTCTAAAAACACTATCTGCACTGGCTAGGATAATGGTTACCATCATTACAACAGGCAGAGCACAGCCTACACCAATTAATATGTATTTTATATTTTTATTTCGGTCTTTATCCATTTTTAATGCTTTTATTCCATGGGTAAAAGGCTTTGACAGTTCTCCTATGCATCCAAATATACACTGGCACACAGCCATGGATTGAATGCACATTCCCAGTTTTTTTATGTCAATAAACATATATATCATATTTACTGCTATGGCTATGAAAATCACCATATAGTTAAAAAACAGAATACTCTGATTATCCGTAGTAAAATTTGAAATTCCAAGAAGTATGATTACGCAATCATAAAAAATATTTATTGGCTTTTGCTTTTTTTCATATTTACGTGCCACATACGCAATATAAATTACCGTTGCCACTGTCCACAGCACATTGGTAATTCCCGAAAAATTCTTGTAAAGGCAAAAAGTAAGTACCACTGCATATATAAATGACGATAATCCCAGCACCTTAAAATCCTGTTTTTCTTTCTCTTCCATTTCTTTTCTCATATTATTTTCCATAAATTAATCCTCCACAAACTGTAATATATCTCCCGGCTGGCACTGTAAAACCTTACATATTTCATCTAATGTTGAAAAACGGATTGCTTTCGCCTTATTGTTTTTAAGAATAGATAAATTTGCCTGAGTTATTCCCACCTTTTGGGATAACTCCGTTAAGCCCATTTTCCTTTGTGCCATAACCACATCTAAATTTATTACTATAGCCATCGGGCACCTCCTATATTGTTAAATCATTTTCCAGTTTATAAGTTACGGCCTTGTCAAACACCTGTGCCAGTACACGGCTAAATAATCCTGCAATTATAAAAACCATCATTATCGCCATAGTGGCAAGGGTTATGTTAAATAGGCATTTCACTGCCATAAAAAATACAATTCCTACACTGTATATGGACATTTTTTTAAGACTTGTCACGTTATTTCTAACAAAGCAGTCATCTGCTATTACGGTTTTAAACATTTTTCTTAACTCCCATACAATCATAAGGGAAAATATTCCACAAAGCCCCAATACCACACTGTTTTGCCATATGTACTTTTCTATTCCCGGCTCCACATATTTTCCATATGTTTTCAGTAGAAAAGGTAATGTGGCTGTGATAAGTATTCCTAAAACCAACATAATATCAAGAACAGCCTTTGTAAATCTGGTAATATTTAACTTCATTTTGTCCTCCTTTTAAAGTTTTAATTTACTGGTATCCTTACAATTCATAATAATCCTCTAATGTATGAAAGTCAATATATTTTTATCGTTTTTCAATAAATAATTATTGATATTAGAAAAAATTAACGGATTTACAACGTTTTTCTTTATTACTCAATCATGTTTTTGCACTAATAAAATACATTATTCCTGTATATACCAATAAAAATCCTCACAAAAAATAACAGCCTTCTAATATTTAGAAAAGCTGTTATTTTTTACTATAGATTATTTTTTTATTCTGAATGTAGCATACCTTCCCCTAGCCTTCACATCATAGTCCACATATATTCTATACTTTCCCGGTTGCAGGTCTTCTTTATTATATGCATATGTAAGATTATATGTTTTATATGCCGATGACTTTTTAGGAAGTACATACGCTATGCTATTAAAAGCTATTTTACCACCATGTCCATACTCAACTTTCCGCCATTTTCCATTAACATATTTTTTGATAAAGTATACCTCACCATAGTATTTTTCCCGGTTAGTTTTGTTAATGAACTTAACCTTCACCTTTACCGCTTTCTTTGTGCGTTTCACCTTAGCTACCTTTATATAGGCTTTAGGTTTCTTTTTTCTTTTAACCTTTTTCTTTTTTGTTGTGACAGTAACCTTTTTACCTACAGTATTATTTGCTGAAACATTCCATATTGGTGCCACTGTAGTTACCATGGTAATTACAAGCATTGTAACAATAAATTTTCTTATTTTATTCATCCACTGCTTTCCTTTCTTTCATTTCTATCTATAATAATCCTTAAAAATATTACTTTGTTAGTTGTTTACAAAATTTATTTTCACTGGTAAATTATACTGGTATTTATATTAAAGTTTAAGGAGTAAATATGATTAATTTAGATAAGACAAAAATTATTTTAGCATCTCAATCTCCCAGAAGATGTGAACTTATGAAGCAGGCAGGTTTTGAATTTGAAATCATAAAATCAGAGGTTGATGAGAAAATCACTAAATCTATCCCTTCCGATATTGTAAAAGAACTTTCCCTTCAAAAAGCTGACGATGTTTTTAACAAGCTTATGTCTCATATAGATTTTTCTCTTATGGCTTTTGAAGATTTGTCTTTTTTAGTTATTGGTGCCGACACCATAGTTACCAAAAACGGTAAAATAATGGGAAAACCTAAAAACTTTGAAGAAGCATTTTCAATGATTAAATCCATTCAGGATTCAACTCATAAGGTTTATACCGGAGTTACATTAATAAAATATGATTTTAATACAAAGCATAAAGAAATTTACTCATTTTTTGAATCTACAGATGTTACTTTATATCCTATGACAGACCTAGAAATAAGCAGCTATATTTCTACCGGAGATTGCTATGACAAAGCCGGAGGATACGGTATTCAGGGACAATTTGCCGTATATGTAAAAGGTATCAATGGAGATTATAATAATGTTGTGGGACTTCCAATTGCCCGCCTTTATCATGAGCTTAATTTAATGAAATAAAAAATCCCCTATAGCCATATTTAATTAAATTAATACGACTATAGGGGGTATTTTTTATATATTATTTGTTATACAACTGGAATTCATATAGCCTTATTGTACCTGCACTATCTCCCGGATTAAATATTTTAATCTGAACGTAACGTGCTGTCTGTGTACCAATATTATATGATGAAACCGAATTATTGTTGTTATTTTGATAATCAACAGATGTCCATGTCTTTCCATCCTCTGATACCAATATTTCCCACTCTGATGCATTAGCAAAATTTTCTTTGCTTTGTGTATTGTATATTGTGTATGTATTAAACGTCTTCTTACTTCCTAAGTCAATTTTAACTGAATGCATTACACCGTTAAATGTTGATTCGGAAGAACTCCTTGAACACCATTTCGTATCAAGATTTCCGTCAATTAACTTTTCAGCTGCTTCATTTACATTTGTCTGACCTGATGTATGAAGAATTGACGCTCCACTACACAAGTTGTTTCCACTTGTAACAGCTGTATCCAGCTTTGCGGCTTTTTTTGAGCCATGAGTTTTAGAACCAATCATAGGATAAGTAGGATTATCAACACCTGCTATTCCTTCTGTTATCCAGTTATCCTGATAATATCTGAATCCTGTAAATGCCCATGTACCATTCTTCAATTCTTCCACATATTTAAGACGAAGTGACTCAATACAGTCATATCCTGTTATCTGATATACCAGCTTGCTCCATGGTGTAGATGTGTCCTTTGGATTATCATCATACTTTGTTCCCTTATTTGTCTTTAACATATTATTTATGCTATCAATAAGTCCTAATTTTACAGTTCCGTCAGATGACTTAGTTGTAGGATATTTTGCATCCATATATGCAAAGAACCATTTGTTATTGCCATATGCCTGATATCCCCAGTCCTGAAGGGATGTATCACTTGCCTGGTATACCTGGACATTGTCTTCAGTTGCCCAATGGTAATAACGGAATCCACCATAGTTCGCCATATTTTCAACCCACCACGCTGGACCGGAAGATGTAACATTTCCGTACTGCTGTACTGCATGAGTAAGCTCGTGAGAGAAATATCCTATACCTACCGGATTAGAATTCATCCAGTCTACTGAAATTACAATGGAATTTCCCATAGTGTATGCAACTCCGTCATAACTCTTATCTGCTACTATAAACATTCTCTTAGGTTCTGAACCTGTTCCCCATCTTGTATACTGACGTGGATAAACCTGATAGAATAAATCCTTAAGATTCTTCTTATAGTTTGTTGCAGTAACCTGATCCCAGTCTCCTGTGAAAATAGCTTCGTACTCATTTTCCAGTAATAATGCACATCCCTTTAAGCTAATTTCCGATAATTGGAATGAATCTCCATATCCTTCTGTTACTGTTAATTTAAAATGTTTATATGAGCCAACGTTATCTACAATGTATGTATAATCAGCATAATTAACATCCATTATTCCACTATCATTTACCGTGTCAATTACATCCCAGTTATTTCCATCATTTGAACCATATAACACCCATGATTTTATTGAACGGTTCTTATATGTAGCGTTATCATTGGCAGTTGTTAAAGTATAACTATATAATGATGTGCTTTCCTTCATTGTCCACGCTATTGAACATGGTGTTGCAGTATTGGTAAATAATTTTGTTGATGTATCACCGTCAAAAAGATTCTCAACACCTTCATTTTCATTATATCCTACAACAGTTGTAGCTGATGTGTTAATTCCACTTATATGGTCATCTAAATCAACACCAATGTTTTCTGTTTTCTGAACAACATCACCTTTTATGTATATTTCTGACAACTGTGAGCCGTAATACAACTTTCCATCATCACCACTGCTCTCAATTCTTAACATAAAGAACTGACATGCTTTTTGAGCATCAGTATCATATGAGTATCCTTTGTTATTTTCATGACCTATTCCACCATTGTCCACTGCATCAAGCTGTACCCAGTCAGTACCGTTTACAGAGCCTAACAATTTCCATTTATATGGATTTCTATGTGGATAAGTAGCTGCATCACCTGCTGTTACTAATGTGTAGTTTCTGATTATGGTAGCACGTTTCATTTTCCATGCGATGGAAATAACCGGTGCATCCCCTGTAAAGAATTTTGTATTTACATTTCCATCAAACAAATTATTTATTCCTTCATTGTTAGAAGTATTTCCTTTTGTAGATGAAAATTCCGTATCAATTCCGTCAATATATTTATTAAGGGAAATATTTGATGCCACCTCAGCATCAGCACCTTCACTTTGAACTCCCGGTTTCTTATATGTAGTACGATCTACTTCAGCCTTTGTAGTTGTTTCCTCAGGCTTTGCTGTAGTCTCCGGTTCTGCCGGTTTCTCAGTAGGTGCCACTGTAGTATTTTCCTCAGCCTCTGCTGTAACAATAGTATTTCTGTTCATATAATCCACCTTCTTATATGAACTGTCTACAACAGAAAGAATACTATCATACAGATACTCATGACCTCTCATATTACTCATAAGATTTCTGTTATAAAGTTTTCCTGCTACGTCATATACAGACATTGTGCTTATATTGCTATAAACATAACTGCCATCTTTTAATTTAGCATATGCCCTTACACTTATGCCCTGTTTATAAAACTCTGCATTTTTTATAAATTCCATTGTAAGACAGTAGCTTTTTGCATTATCCAATGAACTGTACTTTTTGCCTGTCTCTCCCAATGGTGTTGCTGCATATGAATGAACTGTAGTATTTGAGCTTCCTACTATCATTTCATCTTCTGAAACCGAATCGGTAAGTCCGTATACCAATCCTATTTCATCTGTTTTATCTGTTTCCGATACAGAGTAAATGGTTCTAAATGCTTCTAACATTGCACTTATCTGAAAACCATTTATTTCAAGTTTAACATTACCCGATGCATACACATCTTTAGGCATAGTTATTGGCTGAACCAATAGCACTAACGCCAAAACAAAAGATATCATTGCTTTAAATTTCTTTTTTATCGACTCTTTTTTCATAATACCTCCTATTGATATTTTAATATATTAACTTAATTATTGTTTGTTTTTTTGTATTTTTCAAGTATCACTATTTTTTATTACGGTTCTATTTTTTAGCATAAAAATAAAGTTACAATTTAAGCCTGTTAAATGCTTAAATTGCAACTCTATTTTTATAACATCAATTGATATTATTTACGCTTATAAGTTCTGAAATAATACTCCAAATCGAAATAAGTATTTTCTTCACTTTCTTCAACCATTTCCCATTCATCCGACATTTCATCTAAATTAGGTATGAAAGTGTCTGCTGCATATTCATAGTCAACATAAGTAACATATGCAGTATCACAGTATGGAAGCATCTGTTTATAAATGCTTCCTCCACCAATTACAAATACATCTTCAGTATTGTATTTTTTAGCTTCCTCTAATGCCTCTTCTATAGAATAAACCACTGTAGCCCCGTCTACCTTGTAATCTTTTTCAAGAGCAATTACAATGTTCACCCTATTTTTTAATGGTTTTGAATTAGGAAAACTTTCTAATGTATTTTTTCCCATAATAACAACTTTTCCTGTTGTTGTTTCCCTGAAAAATTTCATATCATCAGGTATGCTTACAAGTAAATCATTTTTGTAGCCTATAGCCCAATTCTTATCCACTGCAACAATTAAATTCATTTTGTTCCTCCTAAACTGCAACAGGTATTTTTATCTGTTCACCTGTAACATAATCTTCTAATTTTAAATCATCCACCGTAAAATCATAGAAATTCTTAATTTCAGGATTTATCCACAATTTTGGTGCCGGATGCTGCTCTCTGCTGATTAATTCCTCAACTAAAGGAACATGTCTGTCATAAATATGAGCATCAGCTATTACATGGACAAATTCTCCCACCTCCATGTCATTTACCTGAGCCAATATGTGAACCAAAGCTGCATACTGACAAACATTCCAGTTATTTGCAGTAAGTACATCCTGGGAACGCTGATTTAACATACCGTTTAATACAAGTTTCCCTGTTTCTTTATTTTTCGTTACGTTAAAAGTCATGCTGTATGCACATGGATATAAATTCATTTCAGACAAATCCTGATGTACATAAATATTTGTAAGTATTCGTCTGCTGTAAGGATTGTTCTTTAAATCATAAAGAACTCTGTCTACCTGATCCATATCACCTTCCTTATAGTGATGCTTAACACCTAACTGGTAGCCATATGCCTTACCTATTGAGCCGTTTTCATCAGCCCATGCATCCCATATATGGCTGTTTAAATCATTTACATTGTTAGATTTTTTCTGCCATATCCACAGTAACTCATCTAAGCAGTTTTTGAAACCTGTTTTACGAAGAGTTATTGCCGGAAATTCCTTCTTTAAATCATATCTGTTTACGACCCCGAATTTCTTTATGGTATATGCAAAAGTACCGTCCTCCCACTTTGGTCTGACCTTTTCACCCTTTGTGTCTATACCGTTATCAAGAATATCTCTGCACATATCAACAAATACTTTATCTGCGTAACTCATTAACTTCTCCTCTTATTTCTTCTTTACCTTAACTGTCTTAACCTTAGACCAGCTGCCATATTTCTTTGATTTACCTGTTTTACGGTATGCTCTTGCCTTAATATAATATGTCTTTTTAGCACTAAGCTTCTTTATTACAGCCATGTTTTTCTTAGTATTAACAGTTTGTGTGACTTTCTTTTCAAATTTCTTTGATGTAGAATATTTAATCTGGTATCCTGAAGCTGCACCTACCTTTTTAAGTGTAAGTTTTATGCTCTTATTGTTTTTAGCCCTTACTGCTTTCTTAACAGATGTTTTTCCCGGCTTTATATATATATCAGTATACTCTGCTTTTACACTTGCCGTGATTTTTGCCGGTAAGTCATATGCTCTTGCAGTATATACATAACCGGTTTTGCCCTTCTTAACAGATTTTCCATTAACTATGAACTGGCTTATATTAACTTTCTTATCCATTACTGCTGCTTTCAAGGTAACTGTATCTCCCGGCAGATAATAACCCGTACCTTCTACATAAGCACCAAACTCAGATGTATCTTCAACATAAACCGCACCGGAATCTATCGGAATACATAATATCTTTGCATCATCCTCATAATCATCTTCATCATAAAAATCTTTATTTGACAGCTTGCTTTTATTAGACCCAAATTCTTTACCTTCGTCATCAGCCATTGCAAAACCATATACAACGTATAATTTATCTCCTGCTGTTGTAGCATATAAATTATCAAATTCAAGATTTGATGCATTAAGTGCATACTTTGAAGCAATAAACTTATCCTTTGCAATATTATATGTGAAAGTATCACCTAATGAATCTACACGTAAGTTTGTATATATGATTCCACCTTTTACAAGACCAATTTCACCCATTAAAACAGCAAATTTTTTATTCTTGCCCTCAATTATCTGGGTATCAATTGATTTTCCAATAGTTGCTTTTGACTTTGTCCATTTTGTTCCATCATATATCAGGTTAGCCGGAACATTCATTGTACCATTTGAACCTAATGTAACAACAATCTTTTTACCTACCTGGATAGCCTTTGAATATGCTCTGCCCTCCGGTAAACTCTTTGCAGAATACCACTTCTTAGATGCTGTTGAATATTTCATAACTGTCTTTGAAAAATTATCATCTTCATCAGTACCGCCCATTAAATAAAGTTCACCATTATATGAAGCCAGTATAACTCCATTTAATCCTTCTTTTTCCTTAGGCATATTAGAAAGCTTCTTCCAACCCTTTTCATTATCATAGTACGCCAAAATAGTATTTTGTGCAAAGCCTTCGTCAAGAGTTATACAACCATAAACAACACCATTAGAACATACATAATCTGTTTCATTATAAATCGAAGCAGTTGCGGCATTTCCATATTCTTTTCCAAATACATCTGATGAAAAACCAAACGTACCGTATCGCCAGTAAAAGTCATCCTTACCTGTATCTTCGTCTTTGTATTCCACTCCTTGTGACACTGTACCTTCCCCATCTATATATATCAAATTTCCACCATTAGAAATCATTTGTCCGCCATTTAATTCTGCATCTACAGATGGTCCCACGTTGAAACCGGTACCGGTAGCAAAGAAGTATTCTTTTTCATATGAACGCTCACCTTTAACCAGTTTTATCTTTACTGACTTATTCTGATATGATTTACCATCAACAAGAATTGTCTTTCCATTATTTGATATTGTACTTATCTTTTTATCATTAATATATACTTCAGCATTATCTGTGTAATAACCGGATATTTCTATCTGTTTTTTACTGTTAAACTTAATCTTGTCTATAGTCATAGTCGGATTACCTATTTTAGATAAATCAAGTACTCCGCCTGTTAATATCCTGCCTTCAAAATTTTGATTATTTCTTGCACTTCCTAAAATTCTTGCTTTTATCTGGAGTGCATTTTCATTTGTATATGCATTAGCCACTGCTGCAACAGCACCTGTAACATATGGAGTAGCCATAGATGTTCCATTGTAATAATCATACATACCAAATTCATCCGGTGATACATTTTCCCTGCTTATGCCCCAATTGTCTACATAAACAGTAAAATCACCTTCCTCATATGAGCTAACACATAACAATATTACATGTTGTTCATCTTTTTTGCTCTTTGATGATACCTCTCCTGAAAAATGAGACCAGTAATTACCGTTTTCATCTATATAAGCACTGGCAAACACTCCATCTTCAAGAGTATCTAAATCACTTATATCCACTTTTCCGTTTTTGTCTAATTTACAATCTATGGCATAAATTACCGAATTGTCACCACCTAACCAGTCATCATTTGTTGCCTTTGGACCACTTACCTTAACCATAGCACTGGCTGATGTACCTGTATCTGATGACTTCATTGTATATGGAAGGCACATAAAATACATTCCATCTTTCTGTGCACCTTTTATTTCCCATTTAAGTGATTTGTTGTTATAAGACTTTTCTCCAAAATACTCACTATTTGTAGTTGATACATTCATAGTTCCATCAGATTCACTTAATGTTCCGTAAGCCACTTCATTATTTTCAGGTGTAGCTACCATCTTTCCTTCTTCATTAAAAACATTCAAAATGCTTTCATTATCAAAATTAACATATGTACTACATAATTTATCTTTGTTATCATATATTCCCGGATTAAAGCAATTATATGAAACTGTTGATAAAATATCAGCACCGGGAGCTGCTATGTCAACGCTCTCTGTTCCATAATTTGAAAATCCTGCCAATTCATCCTTTTCATTAGAAGCTGCAACGGAAATTATATATGGACTATCTATAGATGAAGGATAATTATTCATTAAGTTTTCATCATTATCAGAGCCATCATTTCCTGCTGCACATACAGATATAGCGCCTTTCTTTCCTACAAGCTCAATAAGATTTTTTATAATTTCATCTTCTTCATCTGCTGAGCCACCCCAGGAATTATTTACAGCTACTACATTTACACCTAACTGCTGTGCCTTGTAAATATAATTGTACGCTCCTATGGCATCCATTCCACTTCCGCTGCCTTCTTCATTGAGAGTTTTAAGTGCCATTACTTTTATATTGTTACTTTTAGCAATTCCGGCAATTCCAACTCCATTATTTGATTTTCCTGCCGCAATTCCGGCACAATGTGAACCATGACCGTTATCATCCATAGGGTCTGTGTCATAATTAACAAAATCATAGCCGTGCTCGCCATATAATTTTCTGTTGTTATAAGGATTATTCCAAACAATATCTTTTAAATCTTCATGTTGGTAATTAATACCGGTATCAACTATTGCAATTACTCTTTCCTTATTGTCCTTATTATCTAATAATGGTGTGTCTGCATTTACATCAATGCCCTCTGTACCGTTATTCTGTCCCTTATTGTCAAGTCCCCACAAATACTTATAGTAACTGTCATTGTAGTCTGATGCTTTTATTTTATAATTTGGTTCAGCATATTTAACGTTACTTTTCTTTTTTAAGATACTAATTAATTCCTTGGTACTATACTTATCAGACTTAACTAATGACACTGAAAATCCATTGTCACTAACCTTGTTAGCCGATTTTGCATTAACTGATGTATCTGAATTAAAAACATATGTTTCTACAACTTCCATATCATCATCTGCAATGTTGCTGCCGGCACTTCTTGTTGACGTTTTAGTGTTTCCATACATAACAATAGCCTGACCCTCAACATAATTTCTGCTGCTCTTTACTGCTTTTTTCTCTTTTGTTACTTTCAAACTTTGATTTGCCATAGTTGGCACTGCCGTACATGTCAAACACATTGCAAGGGTCAATGCCATGGCTTTCTTCGCCATTCTTTTCATATTCACAATCTCCTATCTCTTGTTTTCCACTATTGTGGGTTAATTTGTACATTGGGGAATTTTATTTCACACCACTTAATATTATAGCATATATATTTTTACCTGTAATCCTGTAAACGAAAAAATCTGCTTTTTATTTCAAATTTTTTAACACTCCGAAAGTATACCCCATTTCTTCCCATTTGCTAAGCAATTCATCTAATATTTCCCCATTTGTTTTTGATGTGTTATGTAATAAAACAATTGCCCCCGGATGTATCCGTGATAACAATTTATCAAATGCTTCTTCTTTAGTAGGCTGGGAATCCCTGTTCCAGTCCACATATGCTAAACTCCAGAAAAATGTTTTGTACCCCATTTCCTGAGCCATTTTCAAATTATCCGTATCGTATTTTCCCTGGGGAGGTCTGTAATACTTAGTCATGTTTTTTCCCGTTATACTTTTATATAGTTCCTCCACCTGTCCTACCTCATTTGCGAATTTTTCTTTATCCATTCCTACAATGTTTGGATGATTATATGTATGATTTCCTACAGTATGCCCTTCTTTCACCATCCTTTTAACTAAATCTTCGTTTTCCTTTAAAAAATGGCCTACCACAAAGAAAGTTGCCTTTACTTTATGCTTTTTTAATGCATCTAAAATAGCAGGCGTGTTTCCATTCTCGTATCCACAGTCAAAGGTTAAATATATTTCTTTTTTATCCCCGCTTCCTATATAGAAGGCATTATATTTTTTCATAACCTCCGGTGATTCCGTTCCCGTAGGCTGAGTTCCACTTTCTCCAAATCCCAGTCCCCAGTTTTCACCATTTTCAATAACATTACTAGCAGGTAAAACCTTTTCTTTTACCAGCCCCACGCCTTCTCCGGCAAAGAAAGCTATGGCAAAAATACCAATAATAAACAGTATTCCTTTTAACCCGCTGCCTCTTTCGCCTTTTAATATTTTTTTTATCATACCCTATTCCTGAAAATATATTTACTTAATTATATGACGCCAGTGCTGAAAGTATAAATTCTATCCTTTATTTATCTGCAGGGAATACAATATTTTGCTGTCTTCTTGCTTCATCCATAACCTTAATGCACATTACGGAATACTTTATATGTTTGTCAGTAAACTCACCTTTATTAATAAGTTCTGCCCATTCTTCTGCCTCATATTCCAAATTCAAATCCTTACATGGAATATTCTCTATGTTTTCTTCATAACCATCATTATATATTATTTTGATTTTTCTCGGATTTGGTATGTCCTCTATCAATATAGTTCCTTTTTCTCCCTGAATCTGGCTTGGAAGTCTTCCATTGGTAATCTTGGAATAGGAAATATCTGCTATCATACCGTCATATGCACAGGTTATTGTCCCCTGACCGTCTATACTGTCAGGAAGCATGGTAGCTGTTGCCTTTATTTCATCCGGCAATCCAAATAATTTTACTAACGGATGGACGCAATATACTCCAATATCCATTAATGCTCCATTAGAAAATGACGGATTAAAGGCATTTTCAATTATTCCGTTCTTGTATTTATCGTACCTGGATGAATACTGGCAATACTGAAACTCCACTCTTCTTACAGGCTCTATCTTTTTCATTGCATCTTTTATTGCCATAAATCCCGGTGAATACACTGAACGCATGGCTTCCATTATAACCACATTGTTCTCTTTAGCTAACCGGCATAACTCATTAAGTTCTCTTAAATTGCTGGTAATGGTCTTTTCTATCATTACATGTTTTTTGTTTTTTATCATAAGCCGTGCCTGTTCATAATGCAAAGAATTAGGACTTGCAATATATACCGCATCTACATCCTTTGATTTTGCTAATTCTTCTAAATTACCAAAAATAAGATTTCCATTATGCTCTTTGGCAAATTTTTCTGCTTTTTCAATGTTTCTGGAATATGTTCCGTTATATTGCAGCCCCTCTACCTGTGCCGCACATTTTAAAAACCATTCAACCACAAAATTTGTACCTATTGTTGCAAATCTAATCATATGTTATCCTCCAAAAATTGTATTAAAAAGGCACCATATTTCTATGATGCTTTTTTAATTATTTATTTTAATCTCTGTCTCACTATTTCATATGCCAAAACCCCTGCTGCTACCGAAGCATTAAGAGAATCGATATCCCCAAACATTGGCACCTTTGCAATAAAATCACATTTTTCCTTTACAAGGCGGCTTACACCTTTTCCCTCGTTTCCTATTACCAGACCTATTGGTCCCTTTAAATCAAGGTCGTACATTGTTGTGCCATCCATATCTGCACACACAAACCACAATCCCTTTTCTTTAAGTTCCTCAATGGTTTTGGAAATATTTGTAACCTTTGCTACCGGTGTATAATTAATGGCTCCTGCTGATGCCTTAACTACTGTTGCCGTAAGCCCTGATGCCCTGTGCTTTGGAATAATAACTCCGTGAGCCCCTGCTAAATTAGCTGTTCTTATAATTGCCCCTAAGTTATGCGGGTCTTCAATATCATCTAAAATAATAACAAAAGGCTGCTCACCTTTATCCTCTGCCTTTTTTAAAATATCCTCAACTGACCCGTATTCGTAAGCTGCAATATATGCAATGACTCCCTGATGTTTTCCTGTTTCTGACATCTGGTCAAGTCTTTCTCTTTTTACATAGTTAATAACAGTACCCTGCTTTTTGGCCTCCCTAAGCACCGTATTCATAGAGCCTTCCTTACAATGCTCTAAAACAAAAAGCTTGTCTATGGTTTTGCCTGCGCGAAAAGCCTCAATTACGGCATTTCTTCCCTCTATTACAAATTCCTCGTATCTCATTATAACCTCTTTATACTTCTTTAATATTATCCTGCTTAAAAAGTTCTATACCGGTTTTCATAAGCTCCATCATTCTGTCTGACTGTCCACTTAAATAAAGCCAGCCCATAAGAGCTTCAAATCCCGTTGCTACCCTGTAATCTGACATAGAGGCATTTTTTGCTCTTGTAACAGCCTTTGCGTTACGCCCTCTTTTATATATGGACTTTTCCTCTTCTGTCAGCATATCCATTATTAAATGAATCATTTTTGCCTGACTTTGTGCCTTTACCAGTTGGGAAGATGCCTTATGTATTTTGTTTACCTGTCTGTTAGCCTCATCTACAATAATGGTTCTTACTACAATTTCGTAAATGCCATCTCCAATATAGGCAAGGGTCAAAGGAGAATAATCATTTACATTAATCTCCTTTAACTCCATCTTCTTTCTAATTATTCCAAACAAATCCGGTTCCATCATATATTTCCTAGTTTCTGCTCCACTTTGTTCCTTCTCTTGTATCCTTAAGGATAATTCCCTTAGCTGCCAGTTCATCACGTATGCTGTCTGCTAATGCAAAATCTCTGTCTTTTTTAGCCTGGGCACGTTTTGCAATCATTTCTTCAATGTAGCCCTCATCCCCTACTTCCTTTTCTTCCTTTTCAAGGATGATTCCAAGAACATCACAAAGCCTGCTTAATACATCATATAATGACTTGGCAAATTTTTTGGATGAATTATCATCTAAATTACTGTTAGAAAATTTTACAAGCTCAAATACTGCTGTAATGGCGTTTGCCGTATTGCAATCATCATCCATTGCATCTTCAAACTTAGTTACAAATACCTTTGCATCATTTAACATTTTCTCTTCTTCCTGAGAAATAGCACCAGCTTTTCCATTAGACATAACTTCCCTGATTTTTTCTCCGGCAGTTACTATTCTCTCTAATCCATTCTTTGCTGCTTCCATTAATGAATCGCTAAAGTTAAGGGGACTTCTATAATGGGCGCTAAGCATGAAAAATCTAAGTACCTGCAAGTCATATTTTTCTGCAATATCTCTTACTGTAAAGAAATTTCCAAGAGATTTTGACATTTTTTTATTGTCAATATTTAAAAATCCATTGTGCATCCAGTATTTTGAAAAGCAACATCCGTTAGCTGCCTCGCTTTGGGCAATTTCATTTTCATGATGTGGGAAAATCAAATCCTCACCACCTGCATGGATATCTATTTCGTCTCCTAAATACTTTTTAGACATTACTGAACACTCAATATGCCATCCCGGTCTTCCCTCACTCCAAGGTGATGGCCATGCCGGCTCTCCCTCTTTCTTTGGCTTCCACAAAACAAAGTCTAAAGGATCTTCCTTTGATTCCTCTCCTGCTACCTTAATATCTCTGTGTCCTGCCTCTAAATCATCTATATTCTTCTTTGATAATTTTCCGTAATCACTAAACTTTCTTGTTCTGTAATAAACAGTTCCGTTAGAATCATATGCGTATCCCTTGTCAATTAACGTTTTAATCATATCAATCATGCCATCAATTTCCTGAGTGGCAAGTGGATGTGTTGTAGCAGGTTTAACATTCATTCCTGCCATATCTTTTTTACATTCTTTTATATATCTCTGGGATACTTCCTCAGCGGTGCTTCCCTCTTCAATTGCCTTTTTAATGATTTTATCATCTACATCGGTGAAGTTAGAAACATAATTAACCTCATATCCCTTATACTCTAAATATCTTCTGAAAGTATCAAATATAATCATAGGTCTTGCGTTTCCTATGTGTATAAGATTATACACTGTAGGTCCACATACATACATTCTTACCTTACCTTCCTCTATAGGAACAAATTCTTCTTTTTTTCTCGATAATGTGTTATAAATCTTCATTTTGTACTCCTTATCCATTAAACGTAATCATTTATAAAAAAGCTGTCTTTTCTACATACTGCCGGCAATCCCGGAATCAACTTATACCCAAATATATGTGCAGTAAGTTCGCCTATTCCTATGTCAAAATCAGGCTCACCTTCTATATCCCCTTCAGACTTCTTTTCTAATTTTATACTTCCATGTTTTTGTGTCATAACAAAATAACCGTTATTCTCATCTAAAATAGGATCTGTTATTTTAAACACAATCTCATCTATGTTTTTAAATTCAAACATCCTTAGGGTTTTTCTTATATTTATTATTCTTGCCATAACATATGGCTTTCTTACATCACTTTCCCAACTTAAAGATTGTATGCTGCTATCTAAAACTTCCTCAAATATTTCATGGTCAATCCATATTCTATATCCCACAATAACTTTATTTTCCACGTATATGTCAATATGTCCGCCTTCAACATCTATAAGTTCTTTTATTCTTTTGAAATACTCCACATCCTTTGACACTACCACGCTATACTTATTATAGGCTGTTGACTGGGCAAAAATTGATAATTTCACCAAATCACTGTTATCTGCCTTTCTTAATATAAGTGAATGAGTTGCCTTCCTCCTATGCTCCGTAGGAGTTATCTCAAATTTGTCCATAACATAATTAAAGCCAAATCTCTCATATATGGCGGCATTATTTTCATCTGATGGAATAAGATAAGTAAATGCATCCATGTTTTCGTACATTTTCTTTAAAACTTCATTGAAGATTTCGTGCATATAACCTTTGTTCCTGTAGCCTGCAAATGTCCCCACTGCGTATATATACATTACATTGGTCTTAAGGGAACCCACAACCAGATTTTTAGGGATAAGGTGAAGTGCAGACACAATTTTCCCATCCTGCTCATTTACCACCACTTCATTATGTGGCAGACACTTTGAAAAATAATAATCAGTAAATTCTTTTCCATCCTCACTGAAACAATGTTCATAAAGGGGTCTGATATTTAGTTTCTCAAAACTTTCCAACAATCTAATCATATTAATAACTCTCTCTTATTTTTGAATTATAGTATATTTTTCAATCATATATATAGGATTATATGACTCCTTTGACTTTCTTAGTCCATCAAGTCCCATATCATCCTCGCGGTTTACTTTTCCTGCCATGGGGAAAACTTCCTTTAAAAACTCGCTACATATATACTGATACAATCCTCTTATGTTATGGTCGGCTTTTTCCACCGGTATATACACCATGTCCTCTTCTTTATAATAATTTCCAATGGTAAACGCCTTTAATTCGCCATCAATGTAGACACCTGCCATCTTATAATCCAGATATTCCTCATTATCCAATAAAAACTTTACACCCTTTGCTTCACTATCAATAAATTCATGCTCCTGTGAATGCTCCTTGGTTATTTTCCATTTATCAATAAAATCAAGAATCTCTTTTTCGTTATTTTTAGTTAATATTTTAAACTCATATCGTCCCTCATAATCCCTTTTAAAAGCATTTAAATGATTTTTCTTGCCATGATATTTTTTACCGCTGAAAGTTCTTAATTTTTCAGCATCATATATATAATCAAAATATGTCCTATCAGGGACTACCACGTATTCATCCTTAGGTAAATCAAGAATCTCCACTGCCTCTTTATCCACCACATACATAGTCAGTTTCTTTTTCAGGCAATTATTAAAATACTCCTGAGTTTCTAAAAAACACTCCCTTAAATCCTCATTTCTGCAACAGGGAATGGCTGAATAAAACTGTCCATCCTCGCTTTTCGCCACCCACATAAGTCCTTTGTCGGTAGTAAAATACTTAGTAGGGTAACAATTCTCCCATAGATATAAATCCAAAAGATTGCTGTCTGCTGCCTGAGGTCTTCTCATTCTGTAATATTTATCAAGTAATTTATAATCTTCAACTTTAATAGTTTTTAAATTATACGTTTTCATTTAAACCTTCTTCTAATAAAGCTATAGCCTGTGAGGATATTCCAAGACCTTCACCTGTAAATCCCAATCCTTCCTCAGTTGTGGCTTTAATACATACTCTGCTTTCTTCGATATTTAATGCTTTGGCAACATTTTTTACCATTTCATCCCTAAAAGGGGCAAGCTTTGGTTTCTGGCAAATTATTGTTGCATCTATATTTCCAATCTTAAAATTATTCTCTCTTAACAATTCCCCTACGTGATGTAAAAGTTTAATGCTTGATATTCCCTTATATCTGTCATCCGTATCGGGAAAATGCTTTCCTATATCCCCTAATGCTGCAGCTCCTAACAGAGCATCCATTATGGCATGAACTACCACATCTGCATCTGAATGTCCTAACAAACCTTTTTCGTATGGAATATCAACTCCTCCTAATATTAATTTTCTATCTTCAACCAGCTTATGGACATCATATCCCATTCCTATTCTCATGTGTACCTCCATAGGGTAATACCCGAATAGTTAGTATACCACAGTTTCTAATTATTATAAAGAAAAAAGTACCGACTATTCGGTACTTTCTCATCTAATAGCGAGAGGGGGATTCGAACCCTCGACACCACGGGTATGAACCGTGTGCTCTAGCCAACTGAGCTATCTCGCCAAATATTAAATTCGCATCTTTTGAAAATGAATGGGACCTACAGGGCTCGAACCTGTGACCCCCTGCTTGTAAGGCAGATGCTCTCCCAGCTGAGCTAAGATCCCATACAGAATTCAAACTGCCTTATTAATATATACGTTTATCCAATTATTGTCAAGCACTTTTTTTATTTTTTTAAAATTTCATTGACAATTGTATTCTCTTCCTCTCTTTATCAACACTTAATACCCTTACATTTACCACATCACCGACAGACACTACATCCAATGGATGTTTTATATATTTATCACTCATTTCTGATATATGAACAAGTCCGTCCTGATGAACTCCTATATCTACAAAGGCACCAAAATCAATAACGTTTCTCACTGTTCCCTTTAATTCCATACCTTCCTTTAAATCATCAAAGTCTAATACATCGCTTTTTAGTATCGGCTTTGGCATTTCATCTCTTGGATCCCTTGCAGGGCGTTCCATTTCCAATATCATATCCTTAAGAGTGATTTTATCTGTTCCTATTTCTTCAGCCACACTATTATAATCCTTAACATCCTTTGAGATTTTCACCTGTCCGGATATAATATCTGATGTAGTATATCCGTATTTCTTAAGAAGCTTCTTTGCGGCAGCATAGCTTTCAGGATGAACACTTGTGTAATCTAAAGGTTCTATGCCGTCTCTTATTCTCATAAATCCCGCACACTGTTCAAATGCCTTTGGGCCTAATTTTGAAACCTTAAGCAATTCCTTTCTGCTGTTAAACTGTCCGTTTTCTTCTCTATATTCCACAATATTTTTTGCCAGAGTTTTGTTTATTCCTGAAATATATTCCAAAAGGGGAGCTGATGCAGTATTTAAATCAACACCAACACTGTTGACACAATCCTCCACTACGTTTCCAAGAGTTTCTTCTAACTTTTTCTGGTTCATGTCATGCTGATACTGCCCTACACCTATAGCCTTTGGCTCAATTTTAACCAGCTCAGCCAAAGGATCCTGCAATCTTCTTGCCATAGATGTGGCACTTCTTTGACCTACATCAAAATTTGGAAATTCTTCTGTTGCCAGTTTACTGGCAGAATATACGGAGGCTCCCGCCTCATTTACAATAACATATTCTACCTTTGTAGGGCATTCCTTAATAATATCCACAATAATTGCCTCTGATTCCCTTGATGCTGTTCCATTTCCAAGGGATATAAGACTAACATTATATTTTTTTATTATATCAAGAACAGCTTTCTTTGATTCTTCCACCTTATTTTGCGGTGCTGTAGGGAAAATAACTGTAGTGTATAATACCTTTCCTGTAGTATCAACCACTGCCAGCTTACAACCGGTTCTAAATGCCGGGTCCCATCCTAAAACATTTTTTCCAATAATAGGCGGCTGCATAAGCAATTGCTTTAAGTTCTCACCAAATACATCAATTGCCCCATCTTCTGCTTTTTCCGTCAGGCTGTTTCTTACTTCACGCTCAATTGCCGGCTTTATAAGACGCTTATAACCATCTTCCACTGCATCCTTTATAACCTGTGTAAAATCAGACTGTTTTGTTATAACCGCCTTATTTAATGCCTTTATTATATTTTCATCAGGCATTTCAACCTTAACATTTAATACCTTTTCCTTTTCTCCGCGGTTAATTGCCAGTATTCTATGTCCTGGTATTTTATTTACTCCCTCAACATAATCGTAATAATTTTCATATGGTGTTTTTTCTTCCGGATTTTTAGCAACAGACACTATTTCCCCATGTTTCATTACTGTATTTCTAATGGCATCCCTAAACTCTGCATTATCTGAAACTGATTCTGCAATAATATCCTTTGCTCCCTGAATTGCATCATCAACGGTTTCCACGCCTTTTTCTTTATTTACAAAATCCTGTGCCTCCTCCTGGGGAGTTTTACTGCTTATCTGTGCCATAAAAATCATTGCCAAAGGTTCTAATCCCTTAGCTTTAGCTTCCGTGGCTCTTGTTTTTCGTTTTGGTCTGTAGGGTCTGTATATGTCATCCACTTCAACTATTGTCATAGCCTTTTCTATTTTTTTCAAAAGTTCAGGAGTCATTTTTCCCTGTTCCTCAATGGAAGCAATAACTGTGTTTTTCTTTTCCTCTAAATTTCTAAGATATTTCAATCTTTCATCTAAATCTCTTAGCTGTTCGTCATTTAATTCTCCCGTAACTGGTTTTCTGTATCTCGCAATAAAGGGAATTGTATTTCCTTCATCTATTAATTTCACTGCTGCCTCAACCTGCCATAATTTTACTTTTAATTCTTCTGCAATAATCCCGTTTATGTTCATCTTTAACATTTCCTTCCATTTTGGTCATATAATATATTGTGTATAACTTTGTATTTTAACTAAATACCTCTTTATTTTTCATTTTTACAATGTTATACTTTCCGTTGTATGTACTTTTTTACACACATACTTATTTTAACAGATAATTTTATTTTGTGTAAAAAAAATAGAGAGTTGGCACTGATTTATACTCTGAATTACAAATAAAAAACAGAAGGTTTCTTATGATTAAAGTAAAGAAAGAACTTCGTAAATATAAGCACATATGGCCGGTTATGTACGTGTTCATCTATATGCCCTGGTTTATTATGTTAGAAAAGAATATTTCGGCAGATTACCCGGGACTACATATTTTACATTGTCCCCTAGATGACATGATTCCTTTTTGTGAATGGTTCGTTATACCGTATTTGTTATGGTTTTTATATGTTCCGGCAGTTTTCGTTTTTCTGTTTTATCATTCCAAAAACGAATTTTACAGAATTTGTGCATATGAATTTACGGGAATGACAATTGCACTTTTGGTATGTACCCTTTATCCCAACGGTCTTGAACTTAGACTGGATAATGTGTCCAGAAGCAATATATTAATTGATTTGGTACATTTTTTATATGATAAGGATACACCAACCAATGTATGTCCAAGCATACATGTTTTTGCCACAATAGCAACTCATATATGTCTGGTTAAAAGCCCTCATATGAAGGAGCTGATACCGCGACAGACAATTAAACATCTGTCCCTTATACTATCTGTACTGATATGCTTATCTACCATGTTTTTAAAACAGCATTCGGTAATTGATGTTATATGCGGTATTCTTTTAGCAACGGTATTGTATTTTGTGGTATTTAAATGGTGGTTTAGAAATGTAGATTTTCCTGCTCCTGTGGTTAAAGACCCACATCAGCATCAGGTTTTATATTTTCTTAATAAAAGAAGAAAAAAATAAGGGAAGGCACGTTTTTTGTGCTTTCCCTTTATTTTTTAGTTAAATCCTACAAACTTGTTTGCAATCTTATATCCTATAACTGAAATCTGTCGTCCTGCCTTTCCCGGTAAGTTCATTGTTCTTCCTAATATTGACTTTCTTACCTTTTCATAAAGTTCAGGGTTGCTTTCCTTAACATCCTTCCACAATTTTTCCTTATCATCAAGTCTTTGCTTTGAACCTTCCCTGATAGATAATATAGAGGATACACACATCATCATATCAAAATAATGAACCATTGCCTTATCAATGTTTTCATGGTCAATTTTTGAGTTATTGTAAATTTCAAGCATTAATCTGGTAACACGATACTGCTGATCTAATCTCTTTATCATAATCGATTCCTGAACAGACTGATCATCTCTTCCTATAAAGTATTTGTAAAGACATACATCTAAATAATAAATATTCTTTACATATGGCAGTGGCTGGAATACATAAATATTATCAACATAAAATGTATGCTTCGGAAGGACCATTCCACATTCCCTTAATATTTTTGTACGGTAAATTACTGAATGCATTAAAAGATACTGTGTCATGCCGAATTTTAATTCATCCCATCCAAACATTCTGTTAACAGGCATTGCACTTTTGTATTTCATGATTTTCTTGTGCTTTGCTCCCTGCTTATCATACATAAAATTAGATACTAACATATCAAGACCTGCATCCTTTGATACCATATCTTCTAATAAATCCAGCACCTTCTCTAATGCTTTTTTCCCTAAGCAGTCATCACTGTCTAACACCTTAAAATATAATCCCGTGGCATTTTTAATACCTGTATTTACTGCTTCTCCATGTCCACCGTTTTCCTGATGAACAACCTTTATAATGTCAGGAAATTTTTTCTGGTATTTGTTGGCAATCTCCAGTGTATTATCACTTGAGCCGTCATCTACCACGATAATCTCAACTCTGTTGCCTCCTGTTAAGGCACTTCTTATGCTTTTTTCCATATATTCACTGGAATTATAGCATGGTATAGTAACTGTTAATAACTTCATTATTCTTCTCCTTAAATCTCATTTTCTTTTTTGGCATTTATTGCCACCGGGTTTACCTTATTCCATATAATAACTCCAAACACAGCTGCTAAAACTCCCGTTATAAATATGAAAATTATAAGGGATGAAACGTATGATAATGTATCAATGTTTAAGCTATCTACTGTAGGTGTATCTGATGATGCCAAAGTCATTATAAGGACTGACAAAATATTTGCCGACATATGCAACATTATTGGTGCCACAATGGATTTAAACTTCTCATACACAAACACTGCCACTATGCCAATAATAAATGCATAAGGAGCCTGAACCCAGTTGCCATGGAACACTCCGAATAATGCAGCTGAAAGTATTGCCGCTGCAATGGTTCCTGTCATTTTCTTTGTTCTTCTGTATACAAGACCTCTGAATATAAGTTCCTCTACAATAGGTGCAACGATTCCCGCTGTCAACAACTGTATCAGAAATCCGCCTCCCTCAATTATCTGCTGGGTATCTGTGTAGCTTTCTAACATAAACTTAGGCATTACAAGCTGAAGTAATGCTACAAAATAGTTAGCCCACAACATATTAAATACTCCAAAAGGAATTATAAGTAAATATTTCAAAATATTATTTAACTTATATTTTACAAAGGTGCCATTTCTTCTGTCCTTATTATTGTCACGAATATAAATAAATATAAGTATCGGTGCTGTTGCAAGTCCTGCCAATAATGTCATTGACAAAGCCTGACTCATGGTTGCATTCATAATAAAGTCATATAATTGTGCCTGATCAGTAGTTCCATACCTGGAAATACCCAGCACTGCCACCGCAATCATAAATATAAATTCAACTGCAAAGGTTACACCTAAATACAGTAACATAGGATAAATAAGCCCCCATATACGACCTATGGTTACCCTTTCTCTCTTTTTACTATCCATTTGTTCTCCTCTCTATACCTGTGTAATTTAATTAAGCAAAAAGTCTGCTATTTCTTTCGTGGAATCTAAAACCTTAAGTGCTCCTAACTCAAGCATTTCTTTTTTGTTGCCATATCCGTAAGAAACACCTAAAGAATCAATTTTCATTAAATTAGCACCGATTATATCAAATTTAGTATCACCAATCATTATATATTTAGACCTGTCTTTATTTTCTATTTCTTCAAAATCAACACTTCCAAACCGGTCCTTCATTGCCCAGTATGCCTTCACACCGACTGCATTGATCCATGGGAAGCAGGTTTTATTTCCTTCTCCCTTCAGC
>NZ_CAKVZL010000012.1:0-36131 GCF_934835595.1 Eubacterium sp. AF15-50 | reverse complement strand
GAACATAATCGCCATCATCATCACAGGACACCGTGATGCTTTCACGGTTGGATTCCAAAACCTCGAATCCGTAATGCTTCAGATCCTGGAACAGATCCTCCATGCTTCCATACCAATCGTTCATAATTCCACAAAGTAAAGATTGTTCATACATAGCCAAGACCTCCGATTCGTTTATTTGCTTTCCTTTAGGTTGTCTGTATATTAGCTCTGGTGCCGCTACTATTCAAGTTATTTATAACCGTAATTTGCACAAAGATCTCGGCCGGTTTTTGGTGGTAATTATGACATTTCAACCAGAAATTCATTCGCAAGAGCGCGCACATATTCAACGCTCGCTGAACGATCAACGATCACCTCTTCCGGACCGAGATATTGATACAAAATATCGCAGTCCGGACACCAGAGAAGCGGCACACGACGATTACCACACACCGTCGCAAACTCAAGATCATGCCTGCAGTGCTTGCACTGCAGGAGCGTTTTAATTTTACAAGCCACGCTGAATCACCTCCTTTATTTTATATTCACTTTTTTATATTGCGGGCGAATAGAATTATAGTGGGAGAGGTTCGTGGGAAAGAAGCTATTGATATGCTTCAGGCAATGCAGACAGGGCATCTTGGATTCCCTTCTTGCTTACACTATCTAAATCTTTTGAAACCTCGTATTCTGTACGTCTAACTGTAATAAACTGTCCTGTCTTAAGTGTAATATTTATATCTCCATTCGCTGGAAGTTCAATTCTCTCAATATAATTTTGTACTCTATCTCTATCAATTACTGTAAACTCTTTAAGTTCTGCTATTGCTTCTTTGATTTCTTTAATTTTGTCAGTAACATAAGAATCATTTAATCTTGAGGATTCTTTATCTGCAATTTTATTATTAAAATCTTCAATCTCGCTTGTGAGTTTATTTATCTTTTGGATAATACGTTCCTTAGCTGCATCAATCAAGCCACCCTCAGATAATGTTTCTATTAAACTATCAAGCTGTTTTTCACGAGACTTAATTTGCTTATTTAACTTTTCGATTTCATTGTCGCAGTTTTGAGAAGCCTTAACGCTTTCTATTAAAATAGATTCTAATGATGAGTATAGATCCTCTGTTTGTTCTAGAATCTGCTTAAGAGCTATTCTAGTAACTGCTTCTAAATCTTCCTCATAAATACGTCTAACTGGATTGGAACAATCCCCATGACTTTGAATATAGTAGTATGGAATAGCCTTATTTCGGTCTGCATGTCCAAAACGATATGGCTTGCCACAAACAGGACAAAAAATTTTACCAGCAAATGTATGCACACCCTGGAAGCGAGCTTGCACAGCATTTTTGTCTGGCGCATCATAATTCTTTTTACGACTTTCATTGATACGTTGAGCCATATCAAAAAGGTCGTTATCAATGATTTGTAAATCAGGTCTTTCGACTAATACCCATTCATCTTTAGGAAGCATAACTCTTTTAGATTTTGTCTTTCCAGTTCCGAGTATTGTAGTTCTTTTGTTTATATAAAAGTTTCCAATATATCGCTCGTCTTTAATCATATTAACTAATGATCTACTAGATATTTTCACACCTTCGGCTTCTAAATCTCTATGAATAGAGGCAGGAGTCCCATTTTGATAAACATAATTATGAAATATTTTACGTACAATTTCAGCCTGATTTTCATTGATAGTTATTGATTTATCATTTTTGTTCCAATCATAACCATACGATATATCTTTAGCAGATAATTCCTTACGTTGACAACGAAGTTCATGAGTTTTTCTACCGTTAATACTTTGTCTAAGCACAAATTGTGCATCCATTGCAAAGTGAATACTGTGTAATAACCCTGAATTTATATCTTCGAAATCGTGTATTTGATTATCTTCAAGTGTTAGAACCGTAGTATTGGTTTGTAATAATAACTGCTTTAGCTGAAAGGAATTCATTTCATCACGATTCAATCGTGAGAGGGCTTTA
Organism: Eubacterium sp. AF15-50; assembly: GCF_934835595.1. NCBI lineage: Bacteria > Bacillati > Bacillota > Clostridia > Eubacteriales > Eubacteriaceae > Eubacterium > Eubacterium sp. AF15-50. Next base: position 34,158 of record NZ_CAKVZL010000012.1, on the reverse strand, counting down.
GTTATTATCAAATCAATATTTCCAGTTGATATATCCTGTAGCATTTTATTGTATTCAGGTCTTGTGAAATCATTTTTGCCTGAGATACCATCATCAACGTAAGTATTAACAAGGTTAATGCTAGGATTCTTTTTTATATATGCCATAGCTAAATCAACCTGATTGCTACATGAATCTTTTTGTCCGTCATTATCTGTTGATACACGAGCATATATAATAGCATTAACAGATTTAGGTTCATTACTATTTATTTTTTCTCTAAGTTCTTCTGCGTAATTCAAATTAAGTACCTCCACTGTATTTAAGTAATCCGTCTTGTAATGAATAAATATCTAGTTTTAATTGCTCCCTCAATTTACAAAAGTGTGCTGTTCTCCAACTGATATCATTCAAATTATGAACAAGTACAATATCGTACTTGTCTTTATTTTTTATTAACTCAGCCAATTGTGGCTGGTATGAATCATTTTTAATTTTGCTTTCGTCATAGTAAGTATCAATAACAGACCAATTAGTTTCCCTCTCTGTAAATAAATTAAGGACATCTGTTTGAAGTGATACAACTGACTTATTATCATTTCGTAATCCATAGTGACTACAATAAGTTGCTACTTTTAATGGTCTATCAACGATAAGTGATTCAAGGTTAATACAACCATTTTCCAAGGTGATAACAGATACGTTGTGCTTCTTTAAATCCTTTAAGATGCTTATACACTTCATTGTGTTTTTGCATATGTGATAAAAGTCTTTTAATATAAGTACGTCGAATTGTTGACAGCATGATAGAAAACGGTCAAATTCACTACGTTCACAACGTTTAAGACTTGTATCACAGAATATTTCTGCGACAGTAAAACCTTTTGAAATACAAAAGTCTTTTAATAAATCTATTTGTGCTTTACAAGAATCAATAGTGCTTGTTGTAAAATGATAAATTGCTGCATTCATTTATAAAATCCTCCATTATGCACTAGCGAGAAGTACAGACTCAATATCTGTAGGATCAGCAAGTGCTTTTATTTTCTTAGTTGCTATATCATAGAGACTCTTATCTATGACATTGCTATTAAGTAAATCGTTTAGTAATAGTATTTCTAATGAAATATTTGTATTTGCTTCCATAGTAATAATCTCCTCTCTCTGTTATTGTTCTAAATAATCTATAAGTTTATCTTTAGGTATTCTTATCAGTCTTCCGACTTTAACACCACTTAATTGTTTGGTTTTAACGAGATTTCTTATAGTTTTATCTGTAACACCTAATATCTGTGCAACCTCATTAACGCTTAACATTAGTGGATAGTTTTCTAAATATTTTCTCATTAAAATCATCTCCTTCTACTAAAGTTCTTGTAAAGTACAAATAAGTGCTTGAAAAAGAATATAACACACCTTAACGTACTTGTAAAGTACAAATATGTACTTTTATTCAAAAAATGTGCTTTTCAAGTCTTTTTTGTACTTTTACGCTTTATTTAAAGGAAATAAAGTGATAATATATATACAGAAAAGTGAAAGAGGATAGTAATATGTTTAAATTAAATGATGATGTGAAAGTTACGGATTATATTGATTTTGATAGCGAAACAGCAGGTAGTCGTACAGGTGAAAGAATTAGGATGATAAGAACCGAGAAAGGTTTAACACAAGCTGAACTCGGAGAAGCTGTAGGATTGAATGCTGATAGAATACAAAAGTATGAAAATGGGGTAAGAAAGCCTAAGAATGAATTATTAAAGAAGATGGCTGATGTTCTAGGAGTTAATCCTTTAGCATTCACAGATCCAAATATCACATCAAAAGTAGGGGCTATGTATGGACTCTTTGAACTTGAAAGAAAATATGGACTAAAATTAGATGTAGCGCCTGCAGGAGAAGGAACAGGTATAACAGTTAAGTTTGATTTTAAAAACGACATGTATAAATATCTAAAGGCTTGGTTGGATGAATATGCTAGTACCTATGCTGAAATAGAAGTAGCAAGTTCTGATGAAGAAAGAGACGAGATAATAAAGGCTTATCATGATTGGGAATGGAATTTCCCTAAACCATTAGCAGATAAAACAGCTAATGCGTTGAAGAAACAAAGACTCAAAGATAAGATAGAACAACTTCAAGAGGAATATGACAAATTATAAAATATAGTAATTTAGATATTTCAAAAGTAATGATTTTTATAAATGTGAAATAAATTGTGGGTGATTTAGTAAGATGATTTCCCCACAAATATTTTATAGAGCATCATAGAGAAGTGATTTATAAGATGCAAAAAGGGTATTTTCTTGCAAAAAGCCTTATTGAATCTTGCAGAAATAGTGTTCAGTAAGACAATTTGAAAATAAGTAGCACTTTCTTGACTTTTTTTTTCTTTTTTTTTATAATGTGATGGCATGCAAAAAAACGATTTTATAAAATCAAAAATAAGGAGATGCAGAGTGTGATGAATTTGTTAAAAAGAAAAACAATAAGGTCATTAATAATTGTATTTGTTTTTTTGTTATTTTTAATATTAATTATTAATAAATATTATTGTCAAAATGTTAACCATAGATTGCAATGGTGGTTATCTGAAATCGAATGGGATGAGAATCGAGATAATTTAAGTGGAAAAAATGTCAAAATAGCTATAGTCGATACTGGAGTTGATTTTACGCACAAAGATTTATCAAGAGTAAAACATTCAGAAATTAACATAATGAAAAAAGACAAAGATGAATTAGATCACGGAACTGCGATCGCCGGAATAATTGCCGGTTATCCTTATGGAACAAATGGAATATTGGGAATTGCTCCTGATACTGAATTATTATCTATAAATATAACAAATACGGAGTACGTAGAAGAAGATAATTTAATAAAAGGAATCAATTTGGCAATAGAAAAAAATGTTGATATTATAAACATAAGCGTAGGAGTTAAAGAAAACAATCCTGAATTATATGAATGTATAAAAAAAGCATATGAAAAAAATATAATTATTGTTGCTTCTGCAGGTAATTATATGACAGATGAAATACTTTATCCAGCAGCTTATGATGAAGTGTTAGCTGTTGGCTCGTATGATAAAAAAAATAGAATAATATCACCTAAAAATACATTGTCAAATGTCATATATTTGCCTGGAAAAAATGTCGTTACATGTATTTCAGAAGGTAAATATGCAGGGGTACAAGGAACTTCTTTTTCAACGGCAATATTATCTGGGATAATTGCATTGGTAAAAGAGGATAATCCTAATATTACGAATGAATATATCAATAAGAAAATTAAGGAAGTGTCAGGAAAACAGGATGTTAAGCTGACAGTAAAAAAATTGTTAAATGTATTGGAGGTAAGTAAGTAATGAAAAAAATAATTGCATTAACATTATGTGCTGCGATGATTTTGTCTAGTAACAATGTGCTTTGCAACAATGTAATTGCTAATGAAGTTGATGAAAGTGTAGTAATACTTAATAAAAATCAAGATGTTGCAGAAATAAGTGATAGTAAACTTGAAAATGCTGAGGCTATTGTAGTTTCAGGAGAAGTTAATAGTCAAGATGAAGAAAAATTAAATGAAATAATGGATAATGGTACAGGCATTATCTTTGAAAATGAAGATATTGATAATGTAATTGAATATTTAGATGTTGATAATGTATCTGATTCAAAACATGAATTGGGCTGTTATGTTTACAAAGATGGAGATGAAACAAAACTTATGCCGATTGAAGCAAATATTTTAGTGGAAGAAGGTACTGAGGAAGTCACAACGGAGAAAGATTATAATAATTTATTAAAAAATGTAAAAGTTGATTATGGATCAGTTGTAGAAACGGTAGAGAAAACAGAAAATTGTGATAAATTTAATTCATTAGATGAAGAATCAAAAACAAAGTTACAATCTGCACATAAATTGGGAAGTGCTTTTATGGGTGCTGAAAAAACTATTTATTTTTACAAAAAGGGAATAGCTGGAGGAAATGGAACAACATATAAATATGATACAAATTCAAAAGGAATTGATGGTTGGTCACAGTTGGGACATATATTTTTCAATGTTTATGCAGTAAAAATGAAAACAATTGGAAAAACTACTTATGATAGTGTATTTTCTTTAGTTGATGTTACAGGGCATAACGGAAAATATGTTACAGAGTATAGAACAGGAATAAGTTATAATGACACTAGTAAGTGTAAAATTATTGATTGGTCTACACCTAAAGATAATACAAATAAAAAGTGTACTATAGGATGGGGAGTAGATTCAAAAGGAGAATTGACTCAAACGGTTTCATATGAATTTAATCCAAATTCTATGGATATATCTAGAAAAGCATATGCCAATAGACAAAGGTGGACATGTATACCGATGTCAGCTAAAGATAAATCATGGGACGTAAACCCGGGTGTAGTTATTAAAAAAACGAAAGGCACAACTACAACTGTTAAGGCAACATCATATGTAAGTTATTTCCAGGTGTCTGGAGGAATTAGAACTTATACAATTGAGGATACAGCAAGCTGTACAATTAAATTCAAGAATCATAAAAAAGCATAATTTGTTCTTTGAATTTTTTAAAAAGCATGCTAGTATAAATATGTTGCGTTTTAAAAGAATTTAAGGAGGAGCGAATGAAAATGTCTAAAACTGGAATAAGTAAAAAAAGCAATATAAAGGTAATTGTTTTTACATCAATGCTTAATATTTGCGCATTATTTTTATTCTTATATGACACAATAAAATATTGGAATAGCAGAGCTATAGGAATGACATATTGTATGAAATTAAATAAAGTTGCAATTATTGTTTTGTTATTATTAGGAACTATAATAATAGTGCTTAATAAAAAAAGAGTGAGTAAGAAAGATGTACTATTATTCATTGCGGTAAATACATTAGCATATGCAAGCTTACCTTATATTATTATTTATATGATGGATTTACCTTATCTATGGAGAATTGTAGCATATATATTGACTGTGATAATCATTGAGATAACAGTACTTTTTAAACTAAAAAAGAAAGATTGTGCGTAGATAATTTTTATCATTAAAATTTAGATATTATAATTATTTTACATAGCCATTTGGTCAACCGGTCAGATGGCTTTTTCTTTTGTCATGGCAACAAGCCAAGTGAACAATAGGCTAGCATATTTTTCATTTGGCGACTGCTGATCACACATAGATTATAATAGACAATTTAATGCGTCAGTCATTGATGAATTATGCAAAATTGCTAGAGAAAAGTATGATTTAGAGTTTGATAATGATGGAAGTGAGTTGCAAAATATATATCCTAAAGGAAACAAGTTGATAATTGTTTTAAAAAAGAAATCAAATATAATTCATCTTAAAAATGCTTATACAGAGGAAGAAAGTATAATTGATGGTTTTCAGTCAATGTTTGAGTTAGATGATGATAAAATATTTTTAGGAATAATGACTACAGATAAGAAACGAGAGGAATTGCATAAGTTAAGGACTGACAGAAACTATCTGAGAGAGTACCTTAGAAAAAATGAATTTATATAGAAATGATATAAGCTCAGGATGTGATGTCCTGAGCTTATTGCTTTCTTCAATTTAACTATTTTGTATTTTTTCCCATCTATCATAAAGTTGTCTATTTTCATAATAGCCGTCCATATATTTCAGAATGCCTAAATATAAAACTTGAATAATAAGAAATACACATATTAAATTGAGAGGTATTAAATTTCTAATATTATCTCCAAAAACAAAGATTATCGTGAGTGAAATGACAAATACTTTTAGAGATAAAGTACACCAACGCTGTTTATAATAGCATAACTTGCATATTATAAATGATAGAAGTGTCATTATAGCTAAAGCAAATAATACAGCTATTATTCTAACGATCCAGGTAGTGTTTCCCTCAAAATAAACTAAGTTATCTTTGCTATTGTGATATGAGGGTTTAACAATCCATTTAGAAAATGTGTTCCAGATGTTTATTGCGAAATGCTGAGTGTTTGAGAATAAATATTTCACATCCTCCAAAAATTGTTTACTTTTAATGCATGAGCAAATCAGGATGAATGCTAATAAGAACCAATAAAGAAAGGATTTTCTTTTAAGCATATTGTTGGCTTCAAGCATTTGTTTTTCTGCTAGATGTGTAGTTCTTTCAGCCTTTCTTATTTCTCTTTTGTACTTGTTATTAAGCTTTTGCATTTCTGATATTGCATTATTTCTTTCATCAATAGCTTTATCAACTGCAGAAACGTTTGATTTGTTTACTAGTAGTTTGAGTTTAGCATTTTCATCTTCTAGGGCGTTTTGTTCTTTCTTTGTCGAGAGTCCATTGCTTTTCCTTAAGTTCTCGTTCTCTTTGACTAGAGATTGATTTAGATTCTGTGTCTCTGACAATTCTGTTCTTAGCTCGGTTATTACTGATTTCAACTCTGACATCTCTGACGATAGAGTTTGCATCTTCATCTTGTAAGAAACCGTTGTTTCTCTTAGTTCGGCTTTCAATTGATTTATCACTTCCGACTGCATCTGAATCAGTTCCTGTTCCTGCAATGATGGATTCGACTTCTCTGTAGTAGTCTTCAAATTGCTTTTCGTATTCTCCTGTATCTGAGGAACTGTCGCTGATTGTAGCTTGCTGGAGTCGGAGTTCATTCTGTCTTTCAAATTCATAGTTTAATTCCTCCTTAGAAATGGCTAACGAAAATGATTTAGAAAGGTTAGTATCTCGAACTTTATCACCTTTTTCATTAATAAAAGTGATATGTTTCTTTTTGTCAGTCCATATGGTAGTCCAACCTTTATCAGCCATTTTTTCAATAAATTCTTCTTTGCTACAACAATCTTCTTTCACTTCTAAAATCGCTATTGCACATTCGGCAACAAAGCTCTTTTTTGATTCATTTCTAAGAAGATTGTATTTGTCTTTATTCCATGCAATTACTTCACCTTCATCAATGGAAGCACCGTTAAAGTGTTTTCCCTTTTCGGTGACAGATAAACCAAGTTCCTTGCACAATGAATTTGTAAAAGTCTTTTGTTTTTCTAAATCCCTTTTTGTTTGATGAAGTTTTTTTCCATCAACAAAAGATACCGAATTAGTCACTATATGAATATGAAGGTGGTTTTTGTCTTGGTGAACACCAATAATACTTTGATTATTAGGAAAGAATTTTTCTACAAATTTCTTTCCAATCTCTAAACATTGCTCAGGGGTGATAGCTTCATCTTGGTGGAAACTAATGATGTTGTGAGCATACATTCTTCCTGAGTCTTTGTTCCATAATTTTTTCTCATTCAGAAATTCAGTGTATACACCATTCCAAGTTATTTTGTCTGGATAATAAGGTCCTGTAATGAAAACATATCCTTCTTTAACCTTCTGATCTTGAAGAACGTATTCGATTACATTTCTCATTGCTCCATGTGATTTTGTTGATTTATTAACGACCTTATTAATAGCCATATTTCTTCACACTCCTTTCTGTACTGATTTACTTCAGCGGATGCATTTGTTAGTTGTTCTTCTGTAGGTAACAATCCAGAACCATTTGCAACATGAGCCATTTGGTTAATGTTGATTCCTATACCTCTAATTTGGCTAACAAGGTCGGCTAAAGTTTTGCTGATATCTTTGTAAACTGCAATTTCATCTGAAGAGACGATAGTCGAATCTTTTATTGCGTTTAAGATATACGCTTGTTGGGTGAGTCCTGATTCAATAACACGATTTTGCAAATCATTATATTCATCATTTCTCATACGGATTGTAACCGCTTTGTTTCGTTTTCTATTAATTTTATTTCTCATAATATAAGTCCTTCTTTCTAATAAAATTTGTCATTTGGGATGCAAGGGTGTAACCCTTGTCGGGGAGCGCAGAGGGCGAGAAGTCCTCTAAAAAATGTGAGTGGTTATGGAGAAAAGTCCGGTGAACTTTTCGGAATAACTAATCATATTTTTGTGCCCAGGATTACAAAGGGGGGAACTCTTTGTTAGGGGTTCCAAGGGGATGAAATCCCGCTGGCAAGTTTAGGGAATAGCCCAGAGGCTACTTCCCGGTGCTTTGTGGCTTGCCACAATGCGAAACTTGCCTAACAACTCTGTTACGATTTTCTTATGAAAAATCGTAGCGAGTTTGTTAGTTAAATGCTTTGAGACATCTGCTTCTGAGAAGTATCAAATGGACTTTTTAAAAGTTCATTTGATGATTTGAAGAGCAGTGGAGCAAAGCTGGTTTAAGAGAAGAGTGTGAAGAAACAAAGCTCATTAATGAGGTTTGTTCTCTTTACATTCTGAACGAAAACCATACTCAACGATAAAGTTTTGAATAGTTATCTTAATGAGCTGAGTAAAGGATAAGACTCTATTCATCAAGCGATAAAATATATTGAAGAGTCTTATCAACGAGATCACGAGGGAGCATATTCTCCTGCCTCTTGGTTCGTGAGCAATTCTTCCAATCATTGATACTGATTTGTGAGATTCCCCAACTATTAACTAAGCCAACAACTTCGGATTGCTTTAAACCATCAAGGGCTGGAACTTTATATATTCCAGATCTATATCCCATAAGGATTGATAATAAAACTTTTCTATCTAAATCTTTACCTATATAACCAGATACCTTTACAGTGGATTTGACCTGAACACGTTTTAAGTCGGAAGAAATTTTAACGCAGTCTTCGTTATGCATCGTCTTTCTGTAATTAAGATATTCTTCTGCATCATTAAAAGGTCGAGTGTCAAATTCGGCAATAACCGTATCGACTTGATATTTACCATCAGGACTGTCATAATGAACAGGTTTATCAATAGCTGTTTCAATAAGAGGACACCTTTTATAATCAAAGTTCATTGATAACTGACGCATACTTTCACTTACATGGAAATCATGCTTTCTTTCGACAATATCGGAAAACTCAGTCCAAACTTTTGTAGGACATTTAAGGCGACCTTCTCTAGTTAAAACAGCTGCAATAAATGCATCTCTATCAGCACGACTGTCTTTGATTTGACCAGTAGAGTAAGAGTTATGAGCTAGAACTCCACCATCATTTACAGCAACATTTCCACGTGTAGTAATATTTAAAAAGGTGTCGTTAAAATGTTTAGGTTCCCAAACTTGATTAGCTTCACATTGTTCTGTAGTTTGATTAAGAATATAACGACCTTTTTGAAATATCTCTGCAAATCCATAAGCATCAAGGCTTCTAACAACTTCAGTTGGAGCATTTGTTATAAATCCATCAGTAGTCACTGAATAAACAAGGTAGCCCAGATTTATAAGCTGATTTATACAAGCAATTAGCATGCATCTAACAAGTGCTGTTGTATAGGTTGCGTGGTAAGGGCTTGTAACGGTTGATGGTTCGGAATCAACTCTTCCCATAATTTTGGCATTATATCTAGTTTTAGGACTGACGTTTTGTGCTGTCTTTCCATAACAGGAATTGACCATTGTCTTTAAACTTTTCTCAACTAAAGGTTTATCCTTATAGGTTTCCTTAGCTTTCATTCTGTCCTGGACCAAGTTTGTAACTGCGTATGCGAGACATTGTGAAGGCTTTCCATCTTTTTCTAGCATTTGACAAGTAAAACCTCTAAAAATTTTGATTTTAGCTCCGAGCTTTAATGCTAAGTACATATCAGGACCAGACATATAAACATGTTTAGCATGCCTTGGATAAATCTTCATACCACCTTGGACTGGAACTGGTATGTTAGGAGCATAACAATCATCAGAAAAATCAAAGTCTCCAACAGCAACAGCTGGAATTAAGGGACTAGGAAGATCTTGCCAAGATAATTCATAGTTACGTGGGAAGTCTCTAACATTTTTAGACCAATCAATGTCTATGATATTAGCCATTGCAGTAGGATAAGCATTTTGCAAATCAAAGTCTGTAGTGTATTCTTCAATCCAACCTATATGGAAGGTTGTATTATAACCACCGGCATAAGCTTCTTCAAAATACTCAGATACGAGCTTTGCATCAGGATTATCTCTAATAGGTACATATCTAGTAGCCTTTAAAAATTTCATACATTCATCTTTTGATGGAATCATACCTTCATCTAACATTTCTAAACCTCTATAAATTCTGTCGTATTCGGCTTTGCTTTTAACACCGAAATATTCTTTAATACTTCCGTACATTGATGAAGCAGCCGCACTGGAAAGTGTCATTGGAATTGCATGGTTGCATTGGAATAACTCTGAACAAAATGAAACAACAATATCAGCGTCATTCATTGCATACTTGTAATATTCAATAGGATTACTTATTGCAAAAGTAGACATATTTTCTATTACTTTAGATGGCAACTCAATCTTTGGTCGGTTTATTACCTTTCCCAGAGATTTTAAAGATTTGTTGTCTGCTGGTGTTAAACCTAAAGTGTCTCGAACACAAAGATTGACCAACCAATAGTAGTTATAATTTTTGTCATTTTCTGCTTTGAATCTGACATTTTCTGTTGTCATCCAACCACCTTGAATTTCACCGAGTTTACGAAGCAAATCAATGTCATATTTAGATCTACGAAATACTGAAATATCGGCTTTCCCTGTATGACAGATAAGAGTGATTGGAATAACACTGCTTTGCATTGCTTTGAAATCTATGAGTTTATAATTATTTCGATTATTGTTCTTATAGATAATGTCTTTCTTCAAAACTAAAGGAAAATCCTGAAAATAATTAGTTTTCAAATCGGACAAAATGTCAGCTAGACAATATTTCAAAGGAATTAAACCACCTTCTGCAGTAACTTCTTGGTATGCAGGAGCTACCAAGAAAAAATATCTTATTAAGGCTTTTCCTATTGAAATCGTCATTTGTAGAGACAACACATGTCGATTTCTTTCTAAACCATCTCTAAAATCCTGAAATTCCGTATCAAAGCCAATATTGATACTTAATGAATCAGATTGAATAACTTTGAATGATGGAATTGATGAGGCAATACTACAGTCTTTTTGAACATCAAGTGGAGCAAGAAAAGGCTTGCTATATGCTTTGGACAAAGTGGTGTCAATTAAGGTATCTGCGTTGCATATAGATGAAATGACACCACTAGTGGAAACCCTTGTATCTAAAGGATTTGTAGTGCTTGTATTGTTACCGAAGTTTGAAATTTCGGTAACGTCATTTGACACCAATATTTCTTTGAAAAGTGTATATTCTTTTCTCTCATATATGCGTTCGCAACCATAACGGATTAGTTCGTTTATGATTTCTGAGTATTGAGCATCACTCCAAAAGGTAGCTGTTATTGCATAATAATTATTTTGTTGTTCTGTATTAGTCAATGATAAAGCTGATGTTCCATTAATCATGAGCTACCCTCCTTGTCTGTTCGTAAGTAACAGTTGACTGTTACAGTGACGAAAGAAGTGGGGGTAGTTCCTTTGGTAAGAATCTTTTTATATTCAAAAGATGTAAGAAATAATTTGCTTTTTCTGTAAGCAAGTTGCGAAGCCAAGGCATGACGGCTCCATGAGTACAGGTCATTCAAACAACACTAAGGATATGCTTAACAGGTTAGAAACCATGGTACTTATGGGAATGGACATCCCTATGAATGCCATACGTTCCCAGATAGCATCTGCTATAGATATAATTGTTCACTTAGGGAGGCTTCGTGATAGAACCAGAAAGGTTTTAAAAATAGACGAGGTATTAGATTGTGTTAATGGAGAAATAAGATTAAATCCTCTCTTTGAGTTTGTGGAGTACGGGGAGACAGAGGAATTGGTAGAAGGAAAGCTTGAAGCTAGAAACAGGTTAGTAAACACTGAAAAATTAGAAAGGAGTGGTTTAAGTCTTTAAATGATTTACAAAGTATCCAAAAAGGAAAAGGCAGTGGTAATTATGGTGATTTTTATGGCTATAATTATTATTTCAATATTGTTTTACGGAACCATTTATGCAGTAGTTATTCTTTTGCCTTTAGGAGTGCCCATATACAGGGAGCAAAAAAGAAGAATAATTAATAAGAAAAAGAAAGAACTTAAAGTGCAGTTTAAAGATATGCTTATGGTTATGTCCGATTCCTTAAAAACAGGATATTCCGTTTCAAATGCCTTAAAGGAAAGCTATAAAGATATGGTTTCAATGTATGGAAGATACAGTTACATATGTGAAGAATTAAGAATTATGATATCTAAAATAAAGTTAAATGTAAGAGAAGAAGATATATTTAAGGACTTTGCCAAAAGAACAGGTTTAAGGGAGGCTATATTATTTTCACGTATTTTCTCAGTTGCAAAAAGGACAGGAGGAAACATGACGGAAGTAATAGGAAGTGTAACGGACAGTATTGTATTAAAGGAAAACGTAAGGGAAGAAATTGAAGTGTCCACAACAGAGAAAAAGACAGAGCAGAAAATAATGACGTTAATACCTATGGCTTTAATTTTGTATGTAAAAATGATGTCTCCGGATTTTCTAAACATTATGTATGAGACAAATGCAGGAAGAATTGTTATGACAATATGCCTTGTGCTTTATATTTTGGCTTTTCTGTGGGCACAAAAAATAGTTGAATTTAATGAGGAGTATTAAAGGAGGAGAATGATAAAAATATATGTCATTGCAATAGTGTTAATTACCATATTTTATACATCTACATTTTTTTACAGGAAAAAGTTAAGAAAAAATCTGAACAGAAAGGATTATCCCTTAAAGGCATTATTTGGTATGGCTATGTTTATGGTGGATAAGCTTCCCATAGCTTACGCCGGAAAAGGAAATTCTTTAAATAAAGCCATAAGAAAGATAAGTGTTAAAGAAGATATTAAAAAAGAAAAATATTTGTATATTGTAAACAAGGTTTCCTATTGCATTTTATGTGGTATTTTGGCGGTAGTGTTGGGATTGGGAATAGAAATATCCGGTAGCGAAAGCAATGAACCTATTACATCAGTGAAAAGAGATAGCATAGATGATGAGGTTTATAACATTTATTATGAAGATGATTCAGGGGCAATAAAACCAATAGAATTAGAGGTAGGGAAGAAAGAATTAAAGGATGAGGAGATATTAAAAATCATAAAAGGGTATCAGGAGGAATTGGTTCAAAAGGCTCTGGGAAAAAATGATAATGCCCAAAATGTTACAAAGCCATTAAATCTGGTAGGAAGCATTGGTGAGGAAAATATATTAGTCAGCTGGGAAATAAGCGATTCTGACATAATAGATTATGATGGAAAAATAAATAGCAATGTTGATAAAGAGGGAGAATTAGTTTATCTTACGGCAATAATGACCTATGAAAAGGTTACACTAGAGTATGTTTTTTCAGTAAATGTATATCCACATCAGGGAGAGAGTGATGCTAAAAGGCAGGTCCAGTCATATGTTGATAATCAGGATGTATATGACAGCCAGGTAAATCTGCCGGAAAAAATAGATGGCAAAAAGGTTAAATATTATAGTTCTAAAGGGCAAAATAGCTATGTTGTAGTAACAATAGGATTAATATTGTCAGTGGCATTGTTCTTTTTTAAAGACAGGGACATAAAAGATAAAATTGAGGATAGAAATGAACAGTTATTAGAAGATTATCCGGAAATAGTAAATAAACTTCTTTTATATCATAATGCAGGTCTTTCGGTAAAAAGTGCCATAGAGAAAATAGTATCGGGTTATAAGGAAGATAAAAAAGAATATCATGAAATGTTAAGATATGCTTATGAAGAACTAGAGATTTCTTTAATACAAATGAAAAGTGGCGTATCGGAAATTACAGCTATTAATAATTATGGAAAAAACTGTGGATTACATTGTTATGTGAAATTATCGGGAATTATAGAACAAAATATACGAAGGGGGACAAATGCCATGACTGTGGTACTAGAAAATGAACTGGAAAGCTCAATGATAGAAAAGAAAAATACCATGCTAAAGGCAGGAGGGAAAATCTCAACAAAATTAATGGGACCAATGATTGTAATGCTGATTGTTGCCATGGCAATTATAATGGTTCCGGCATTTTTATCAATGAATTTATAAGGAGGAGTAAATGAACAATAGTTTTAAATATATTATGGAAAATTTCTCAAGATATTGGAAAAGAACCTTCTGGAAGGACGAAAAGGGAATGGGGGTAATAGAAGTAGTGCTTATTATATTAGTGTTAGTGGGACTAGCCCTTGTGTTTAAAAATCAAATTTCAGGAGTGGCAGATGGCGTTTATAAATCTATTAAAACACAGATTAAGTCATTTTAAGATTAAAAAAATTATTTCAGGAAAAACCAAAGGAAGCATATCCATATATTTAAGCATTGTCATGGTAGCAGTAATGTTGTTTATTAGTGTTGTTTCAGAAAGCGGACGAATTAACGTTGTATATTCGGAAAGCAAAAGTTTTACGTATATGGCAGCTGATTCTGTAATGGCGGGATATGCAAGGCAGGTTTTTGATGAATATGGATTATTACTTGTATGGGAAAATCAGAATACTGAAGAAGAACTGAAAAAGTACATACAAGCTAATATAAACATGGCAGATTTAAATGGTATGGGAACTAATTTTATGTCCACAAGGCTTAAAAACATAGAAATGGACAAGGTGGAATATGTTACGGATAACGGCGAAAAGCTGCTTTTGTCTCAAATAGCTTCCTATACGAAATATGCTGCAGGAGCAACAGCCGCAGAGGAGTTAATTAAATTATTTAACAAATACGAGAAACGCAGCGACGAAAAGACAGATTCAGTTGCAGATGTGTTCGATGAAAAAATATCTGAAAATGATAGTAAGGAGCTGCAAAATCTTGTAAAGGATATTGATGAGTTAATTGTTAAAATTAAGGATGTTGAAAAAGAGAAAAAATTAATTAATGCGGTTAGCCGGATAATAGAGAGAAATGTAAGCTCTAAAAACAATGATAAGGTTGAAAAAAAGTATAGAAGTCTGAGAAAAATACTTGATAAGAAAGCGGGTATGATTAGCAGAGCCATAGACCATGGAAAGGACTACGAGGAAAAAAAAGCAGCCTATCTTAGGGAAAGTGGATATACATCCGGCGAAAAAGATTTTGTTGAGGAAAATACACTAATACTGAAAAAAATGGTGGGCATATTACAAGAGGAAAAGGCACTGGATGTTTCAAAATTAGAAAGTATTGTTCCGGAAAACATTAATATTTTAAACAGCTCCATGTCATTACTACATAATTATATTAATGAAACAGAATCTTTAAAAGAAAATCAGATTACTGAGGAAGATAATAGAAATAAGTCTATTTATGAAAGTGCTAAAGAATTATTACAAAAAGGACTATTATCGTTGGTAACAGATGACGTATCTGATATATCAAATGCATCTATATCTGATTTAAATCTGCCATCAAAAAAAGAAAATACAGAAAAAAACGGCAAAACAGATTTAACTGACAGGGCACTGCTGGCGTTGTATGGTAAAAGAAAATTTGGTAACTACATTAGTAAAATAAAAGACCATGATTTAAGCTACGAAATGGAGTACATAATAAGCGGAAAAAGTAGTGATAGGGAAAATCTTACGGAAGTTGTTAAAAAAATAGTGGGAATAAGAAATGTTATGAATTTAGGATATCTTTTAACAGATAGTGTTAAAATGAGCCAATTGACTTTTATAGCATCATCGGCGGCTACAGCCATAGGATTACCTTTTTTAGAGCCGGTAATAAAGGCGGTTTTAATAGAGGCGTGGTCCCTGGGGGAGGCAGTAACGGATGTGAAAGGTCTCTTAAAGGGAAACGAAGTAGTTTTCATAAAGGATAAAATCAGTTGGAAAACAGACATTAAAAATCTGTTAGGAGGAAGCATTAAGAATGATAAAAATAGCAAAAAATTAAGTTTAAATTATGAACAATATTGCATGATGTTGATGATGATTGCAGATGGAAACAAAAGCCTTTTTAGGATAATGGATCTTATTCAATTAAATATACAAAAGAAATACAACAGTAAATTTCAAATGAGTAAGTGTTTTTCAGGTATGAAGTTTAAAGCAGTATATGAGATAGAACCGTTATTTGTGGCAATGCCATGGGTGTTAAATAATCTAAATGAAAGTAATGGTTCTTATACATATAAAGTTAAATGTGATATGAAATATTAAAAATAATGGAGGTAAATGAACATGCCCTTTTTCGGAAAATATAATAAAAATAAGCAAAAATACAGTGCTCATCTCCAAGTACAAAGATCTCATATATACCTTTTAAAAAAACGAAAAAGGGTGTGTTCATTTACCTCCTCCGGAAGTATCAGTATAGAAGCGGCAATGGCATTAACGGTTTTTATAGGTATGGTGCTTTTTATGGTAAGTTTTTTAATTATGGTAAGCACACAGTTTTCGGTACAAATGAAATTAAATAACATAGCATTGATTACTGCTAAAAGCAAATTTTATGTTCAACTGGCAGATAAAGTGACGGACTATAATGATACATTAAAGAAAATAAAAACGGAAATTGAAGAAAACAAGAATAAAATAACTGAAAATGATATGTGGAACAAGGTTAAAGGTTCCATATATGAAAATAATGGAATTGATGATGTGACAGATATAAGACTTAATTATGTTTTAAAAACATCTTTTTTAGACAGGACTATAGCCATAAAACAACGAAGCATGGTTAGGGACTGGACAGGAAGTGACATAACAAAAAGTCAGAACATAGTTTACATAACTCAAAATGGAAAAGTGTATCACTTAACGAAGGAGTGCAGTCATCTGGCACTGTCAATTAGCAGTACATCTTATGCATCTGTAAAAGGGCTTAGAAACAATTACGGAGAAAAATACAGCAAATGTGGAATATGTGTAACCAAAAAGCCGGAATCAGGTACAAAGGTTTTTATTGCGGAAGATGGAAACAGGTATCATTTGAGTCTTACATGTAGTGGAATAGTAAGAAATATTATAGCAACAGACAAGGAAAGTGTAACAAATATGCCGGCATGCAGTAGTTGTGGAAAGGAATAAAATGATTGAAACTATTATATCATTACCGGTGCTGATATCAGGTGCCATAATGGATTTTAAGTACAGAAAAGTATTTATAATGCCGTTTATAATGGCATCAGCTTGTGGAATTATTGTTAATGCAGCTGTTTATAAAAGAGATTTTAAACACTATGCATTGGGTGTGGGACTGTCGGTGCTACTGGTACTTATATGCCTTATATCCAAAAAGATTATGGGATTAGGTGATGGACTGGCGATACTAATGACAGGATGTGTTTTTAACAGTAAAAGTATGCTAATAATAGTTTTATTATCTTTTTTAATAATGTCAGCTACAGGAATAACAGGCGTAATAATAAAGAAAACAAAACTTAAAACAAAATTACCTTTTCTTCCATTTTTATTAATGGGAGAGGTGGTATTTTTAATAATACAGAGGTGATGCAGGTATATGAAAAGAAACTTAAACAGGAACTTGAATAGGCACTTAAGGAGGCAGGAAGAAGCGCAGCTTACAATAGAGACAGCCTTGGTTTTTCCTATAGTGTTACTTATATTAAGTGGGTTATTTTATATGATTATGTATGTACATGATATTGTGGAAGTAAGAAGCGGAGCATACAGGATTGGAATGGAGTACAGTTTTGGTAATATAGATGAAAAGGACGTAGAAAACAGTATTAAAGGTTTGCCGCTTTTTGTGGCAACACCAAAAATCAAGATTTCAAAAGGATTAGATAGTTATGAAATAGCTATTGATTTACAGGGTAAGGGTAATGTGAACATGATTAATATCATAGTTAATTCAGGTGACAGGCAAATAATACATATTCCCCAAAGAATATCCAAAGAGGTTATGTATGGAAGCAGGGTTTTATTAGAAGAATTGGAGTCGAAAAGAGGAAAAAAGTAATGGATGTATCCTATGAAAAGCATGCAGACAGAAATGTAATGATAATCAGGAATATAGGTGACAGTGAAAATGATTATAAGTCAAAAATGATTCTTAATAATAAAATAGAGGGTATTGTTCCTATGACTTTAGAATATGTAAATAATGAAAAAGAAATTCATTATGATATAACCTCAAAGACTGCAATAAAGGATATGTTTGCTGTTCATTTGGCATCAGCTAAAAATTTAAGACAGCTTGTAGAGGATATGAAGTCTCTTTCTGATGAACTTGGCAAATATCTTATTGGAATGGAGTGTGTAATTTTAGATACAGAATTTATTTTCTTTAATAGGAACACTAAAAGGTACGAATTTTGTTTACTCCCTTTTTTTGAAAATGATATGTATGGCGGAATAAGAAATATTTACGAGAAAATTCTGGAATTAATTGATTATGATGATAAAGATGCAGTAGTAATGGCATATGAAATACAACAGGTTACAAATAACAAAGATTTCACTATGGTAGACATATTAAACTGTACAAAAGTGGAGGCACAGTCAGAAGTTCACAGGAAAGATAATGAAATACAGGAGACTAGAGTTAATCAAAACATAGATGAATATCAGGATAAAACACCTGAAAAAAAGAGATGGTTTGAAGGAATATTTTCATCTTTCAGGCGAAAAAGCAATTATTTAAGTAGTGAGCAGTTAGAACAAATCGCTGTAAGTGAGGAAGAAAACATATATAATTTTAATGGTGATGAAGCAGCGGAGGAAGAAGATAATTATTATGAAACTACAGTGCTTTATGAGGAGACGATTATTCTTAGAAGCTTAGAGCAGAAAGATATGTTAATACACCCTGATAAATTCCCTTTTCTAATAGGTAAAAGCAGATTAAAATGCGATTATGTAATAGATCAAAATGTAATAAGCAGAGTGCATGCTAAAATAATAAAGAAGAATAATACTTTTTTTATTGAAGATATGGATTCTACAAACAAAACCTTTATAAATGGAAAAAAACTAGAGCCGGGAAGGAAAGAAAAAATATCAAAAGGTGATAAAATTACATTAGCAGATATGGACTTTATAGTGGAGTAGCAGAAACTAAAATGATATAATGATGGTAATTGACATAAACTAGTGTGATAAAGGAGGTTTTCCAATGGAAGAAAATATAAAAAGATTAAAAGAGACAATTGAAAATAGCAATAATATTGTATTTTTTGGTGGAGCGGGAGTTTCTACGGAAAGTGGAGTACCTGATTTTAGAAGTGTAGATGGACTTTATAATCAGAAGTACAAATATCCTCCGGAAACTATATTAAGTCATACCTTTTTTAGAACAAAAACAAGGGAATTTTTTGAATTTTACAGAGATAAGATGTTGTTTCCTGACGTAAAGCCTAACAAGGCACATTATGCACTGGCAAAACTAGAAAAGGAAGGAAAATTAAAGGCTGTTGTAACTCAGAATATTGATGGATTGCATCAGGCGGCAGGAAGCAAAGTAGTTTACGAATTGCATGGCTCAGTTCATAGAAATTACTGTGAAAAATGTGGAAAA
Source organism: Eubacterium sp. AF15-50 (assembly GCF_934835595.1). NCBI lineage: Bacteria > Bacillati > Bacillota > Clostridia > Eubacteriales > Eubacteriaceae > Eubacterium > Eubacterium sp. AF15-50. Next base: position 14,738 of record NZ_CAKVZL010000012.1, on the reverse strand, counting down.
TTCTATGATTTTGATTATGTGTATAATTCAACAGGAATACCTGAATGTGAGTGTGGCGGAATTATTAAACCTGATGTTGTATTGTATGAAGAAGGGCTTAACCAGGAAATATTAAATAATTCCGTAAGAGCCATTGCCAATGCAGATGTATTGATAATAGGGGGAACTTCCCTTGCAGTATATCCGGCAGCAGGTCTGATTGATTACTATAAAGGAAACAAGCTTGTTTTAATAAATAAAAGTACCACTGCTAGAGACTGCTATGCAGATATTGTTATAAACCAGCCAATAGGAGAAGTTTTAGGTCAGGTTGTGGACTTATAATTTGATTTTTGTAAAAAGAGAGAAAACGCTGTTTTTATATTGAGGTATTTGTCGTAAAGTTTAGTGACATTAAGGCATTGATTTGACAAATTAATACACCCCTTCTGTGCTAATATTTACAGGTAATATGAAGAAGGAGGAGGTCTCATGATAGAAATGGTATATAATGGCAAAGAACCGGTAGAGCAGGGAGAGGTAAAATTACCTAAAAATATACGCCAGATAGGAAACAACGATTCTAATAAAAAAATATATGTAGAAGATTATGTTTTAACACAATTAAAGAAAAAAACTCAAAATGAAGAGGACATAAGGTATGGTGTTTTACTTGGTGAAGTGAAAAAAGGAAGAGGAAACACATACATATTTGTTAAAGCCATGGTAGAGGTTTTGGACATAATTGAAAACAGTCTTATATTTAACGATGATATCTGGTCAGGAGTATATTCAAACATAAAAAAGTACTTTGACAAGATGAACATTGTAGGATGGTTTGTTTCGGTTCCTTATAGAGTTACAGACGATATGAACGGAATAAAAAAGGTGCATCTTGATAATTTTGCCGGAAATGACAAGGTTTGTTTTTTAAGCGACAGAACCGAGAAAGAAGATAATTTCTTTATTTATGAGCAGGGAAGTCTGGAAAAACAGCCGGGATACTATATCTATTATGAAAAAAATGAAAAAATGAAGAAGTATGTAAAAAGTATTAATAATGGAAAATCTTCAATAGATAGTGCTCAGCAGACAAAAAGTGAAGCCAAAAAAGAGGACAGACAAATTAATAACATAAAGTTAAATGAACCTGAAAATAACCCACAGCAAAAAAAAAAACTAAATACAGCGCCGGTACCCGCAATTGATAGCGCAAAAAGTTTCAGAGACATAGCTAAGGAAGAAAGACAGGATACAGTTATACGACAGGGGAAAATGGCATATGGTGTCAGCGGTATTCTTATAATAGCATTGTTGTTATCTACAGTTGTCATGCTAAACAATTATGGTGAATTAAAAAATATAAAGCAGACATTGTCAAACTTTAATATGAAACAGGAAGCTCAGGCAGTTAATCAAATATTAAATAGTGAAACAACCCCGGAGACGACCCGGAAAGAAAAAAATGATAACGGAGAAAGTCAGGTTAGTGAAAACAAAGAAACTGTCATTTCAGAAACAAAGAATGATGAAAAAACAGATACTACAGAAACAGTCGTAAACAGTTCATATTCAGGAAAAAGTCATGTAGTTAAGGCAGGTCAGACCCTTTATGACATAAGCATGAAGTATTATGGAACAAGTAAAATGGTAGATGAGATAAAAGAATATAATGATATAGATGATGATTACACTATCGTGGAAGGTCAGAAAATATTATTACCATAAATGTTAAAAAGGTAGTGCGATATTTTATGAGATATTGTATAATCGTAGATAGTTTCAAAAAAATTATTGAAGATTATACAATGGGAAGTGAAAATGTGGCACAGGAATATTCCGAAAAAGTAAGAAAGTTTAAGAAAAATAATAAAATAGCAGATATATTAGTAAAGATTAAATCTTTTTTCAGGAAAATCAGAATAGGTGTTGTACTTGCAGTTGTAGCAGTGTTGGCAGTTATTATCGGTATTTTCTTTTATAAAAAGTATCAGACATTTGATAATTATAAGGTGATAGATTCACTTAAAGTAGACAGCGGAAAAGATAGCAGATATGAGGCATATGGAGATTTTGTCATAAAGTATAGTAGTGATGGAATATCCTATATTGATGGGACGGAGACTGTATGGGATGAATCCTTTGAGATGAAATCTCCTATTGTGGATATTTGTGACGATTACATTGCCGTTGCAGATAAAAATACAAATGACATTTTTATTTATAATAAAGATGGTAAGGTAGGGCACGCGTCAACAAGCTATCCTATTGTGAAGTTAGAGGTGGCATCCCAGGGAGTTGTTGCCGCATTACTGGAAGATAAAAATGCAAATTATATAGAAGTATATGATAAGGATGGAGAGAAACTTATTTCCCACAAGACATTGTTACGGGAAAATGGATATCCCCTTAATTTTTCCATATCTGAAAAGGGAAGTAAGATGGTGGTGTCATATGTTACAGTAAACGGCGGAGTTATGAAGAATAAAGTTTTATTCTACAACTTTTCAAGTGCCGGACAGAATGCTTCAGATATGATGGTGGGAGAATTTGACCAATATGGAGAAACTCTGGTGCCGATGGTTAAGTTTATTTCTGACAATGTGGCAATAGCCGTGGGGGAAAATGTTCTCACAGTTTATAGTATGAGAGATAAGCCGTCTGTTAAGTGCGAAAAGAAGTTTAAGGATGAGATTCAGAAGGTTTTTTATAGTGACAATTATGTAGGTTTTGTTTTAAAAAATGCCAATAGTAAAAAGCCATATAGAATAGAAGTTTATAATTTAAGAGGCAAAAGAGTTATGAGGGCGGAAACCTCTGTGTCATATAATAACGTAACATTTTCCGGAGAAAATGTATTAATGTATGATGACATGAATTGTAAAATAGTATCTTTTGGAGGAGTGGAAAAATTTACCTATACCTTTAAGGGACAGATTAATGATATAATCCCGGTGGATGGTAAAAAAACATTCTTAATAATGGGCAATTCAAAAGTACAAAAAGTGAAATTAAAGTAGAATTAGGTACAGAATGAGAGAATGTGTCTGTATACCAGTAAGGAGGCAGATATGGGAAATATATTGTTAGTAGCAGTTGGAGTTTTTTCTATTATTATGATATTAACAGGATTGAAAAAAGGTCTTATACGAATGGCTTTTTCACTGTTATCAATGATAGTTATTTTATTTTTGATAAATATTTTAACACCGTCAGTTAAGCAATTACTTAAGGCAACACCGGTATATACTGAGATTACGTCCAGTATTGGAAAATATGTTGATGATAATGTTAATTTGGCAACTAAAAATATGACTCAGACAGGTGTAAGTGCACAACAGAAAATAATTGATGGTTTACCTCTTCCTAAAGAAATTAGAAAGAGTTTAAAACAAAATAATACTGAAGAAAGCTACAATTCTTTTAAAGTAGATTCATTTTCTGCATACATATCGGCATCGCTGGCAGATATGATAGTAGGTGCTGTAGCATTTATAATACTATATATTGGATTATCAGCTTTACTTAAGATATTAATAAATGTTCTGGATATTGTTGCAAGGCTTCCGGTGATTAGCACATTTAATGCAGCAGGCGGAGCATTAGTTGGATTGGCAGAGTCCGTAATCATCATATGGATAGCCTGCATTGTTGTAACTGCTTTTAGTTCAACACAGTGGGGACAGACGGTTTGTAAGGCAATTTCAGATAATGGTATATTAAGTTTTATTTATGACAATAATATTATACAGAAGTTTATTACAGGGATTTTTTCAATATAAATTATAGAGAGGATTTTATAAGGAAAATCCATAAATGAAATTTCTTAAGTAAAATATATAAATTTTATTGACAAAATATATTCTATCTGATACATTATAAAGGCTGTTAAAGTGGTTAATCCACTATGGCTCCATGGTCAAGCGGTTAAGACACCGCCCTTTCACGGCGGTAACAGGGGTTCAAATCCCCTTGGAGTCATTGACGTTATGGCGAAATGTAATTGTATTTGCAAAATTGCCTTGACGATATTAAGAACCCTTGTTATAATAAAGTGGTTCTAAAAATATGGCGCAATAGCCAAGTGGTAAGGCACGGGTCTGCAACACCCTGATCACCAGTTCAAATCTGGTTTGCGCCTCTAGAGAAAGCACTCAGAGTTTCTGGGTGCTTTTTTTCTTGACTACTATTGTGAACATAGATAAAATAAAATTAGGAAGTTGTGGCAAATAACAATCATGAAAGGAAAGTATATGAAGAATAGAATAATTGCAATTATTTTAACAATTACTTTATTGGTTACACTGGCTATTCCTGTTGTGGCAGCAGGTGATGGCAACTGGGGAGATGATAATGCTCCATGGAATGTGGGAATAACAAATGACAAGCTTTTAGGTAATTATGAATTGGGAACATCAAAGGAATTTGAAATAGCATATTACCCATCAGACAGTGTAGGATTAAAGGCAATAAGACATATAGAAATAACAGGTGATTACCCGGTATCAGGATTTGAATACTATGAAAATGGCAAGTGGAATGATGTGGAACAGTTTACTTCAAAAATAGTATTTAAGGATACAACAAAACAGAAAGTGCATGTAACATTTAATAAAGAAGGAAAGTATACAATAAAGTTTTGGGTATCAACAGCTGATGGAAATCAGTCTGTAGTAGCGAAAAGAGTCATTAATGTTGCAAAAACATCAATAACTCTTTACAGGGAAGTGGAGACTACACCTACAGCAGTTCCGACCACAAAGGATATTGAGCCGGTTACAACAGAACCTGTTACAGTGGCACCAACTACAAAGGATGAAACAGAGTCAGAAGCATCAACACAGGCACCGACAACTAAGCCTATTATAACAGAGCCGGTTACGATAAAACCGACTACAGTTGTTCCTACAACTAAGTCAGTTACAACGACAGCTGCTCAAAAGGTTAAGGTGGGAAAGACTGCAATAAAAAAAGCTGTTAAACAGAAAAAAGCCAAAAAGGCAAAAATATCTCTGAAAAAGGTTAAAAAAGTTTCAGGATATCAGGTGCAGATATCTACCTCAGCTAAATTTGTCAAGAAATTAACAATTACTAAAAATATTAAGAAGACAAGCTGTACAATAAAAGCTTTAAAGGCAAAAAAAGTATATTATGTCAGAGCAAGGGCATACATAGTGAAGGGTAAAAAGAAATATTATGGCACCTGGACTGTGAAAAAGAAAGTAAAATTTATAAAATAGGAATGTGAGAGTATTATAATACTTAAGACATTTCAGACACAAAAGATTTCACATAAATTTTCATGTGGAATCTTTTGCATAATGAAAGAAAATCATAAGGAGTTTTTTATGAATATATTTAGCAACTTGATGTATAACCAGAGTTTTGCCGTAAAGGGGAAAGTCAATATAAAAAGATTAATTGTAAGCCTAATAATAACAATAGCAATAGAATTTGTGGCATTTTATGTAATGATTCCGGCGTTTAATATCCATTCCATGGAATTTTGGGAGTTTCAGGGATTCTTTCTCCTTGTATTTTTTGTTCTTACATTTAAAACCAAAGGAAAGAATAATATAAAATTAAAATACAATGCAATCACTAAAATTGTAGGAATAATTTTAGTGTTAGGTGTGTTGGCGGTGCTAATAGGAAATCTTGTATCGGCAAAAATTTTTAACGCAAAAAGATATGCTTCCATAATGGACATAGAAAATACAAAATTTGAAAATATAATAAAACCGTCGGAAACAATAAATGACATTGCCCTTATGGATACAGGAAGTGCCAGAGTAGTGGGACAAAGGGCAATAGGTGCATTGTCAGATGTAGTCAGCCAGTATCAGATAAATGAAGACTATAGCCAGATTGCATTAAATGGCGAGCCGATGAAGGTGGCAACTTTAGAATATGCCGGATTTTTCAAGTGGTTTAATAACAGAAAAAACGGCATTCCAGGGTACGTGTTAGTAGACGCCGTTAAATTTGAGGCTAATTATGTTAAATTAAAACAGGCTATTAAGTACACAACATCAGGATGGTTTAATGATAATCTTCAAAGACATTTAAGATTTAAATATCCAACAGCAATATTTGAAGGATATTATTTTGAGGTAGATGAAGAGGGAAATCCATATTATATCTGCCCTACAATGACTGCAAAAATAGGACTTTTTGGAGGTTATGACGTAAATGGTGTGGTAATATGCAATCCGTGTACAGGAGAATGCAAAAAGTATTCATTAGACGAAGTTCCGCAGTGGGTTGACAGAGTTTATGATGGAGATTTAATTGAAACTAAATACAATTGGCATGGAATGTTAGCAGATGGATTTATCAACAGCATAATAGGACAGAAGGATTGTAAGAAAACCACGGCGGATTATGGATACAAGGTCATTGACAATGATGTGTGGATTTACACAGGAGTAACCTCTGTTATTGATGACTCATCAAACATAGGATTTGTAATGGTAAATGCCAGAACCGGAAAGGCAAGTTACTTTAATGTGGCAGGTGCTGAAGAATTTTCTGCAATGGAAGCGGCAGAGGGACAGGTTCAGAATTTAGGATATGATGCGGCGTTTCCGTCCCTTATTAATATTGATGGAAGACCAACTTATTTTATGGTATTAAAGGATAAGGGAAATCTGGTAAAACAGTATGCCCTTGTTGATGTAAAAAAATATAGCATAGTTGCAACGGGGCTGACGCAGAAGGATACCCTTGCAACCTATAGAAAACTTCTTAGGGAAAATGGTGTAAACTTATCTGATAAGCAGGAAGATTTGTCAAAAATATATGAAAGTGCCCTTATTGAGGTTAAAGAAATAAAATATATAAATATGGCAGATGAAACATATGTGTACATTACAGATAAGGAAGGCAATGTTTATAAAGAAAAATTTGCTGATGATGAAACTCTTGTATTTATAAGTCAGGGGCAGCAAATTGAAATATATTATGACACAAATGATGATACAGCAATAAGAAACATACAATCATGGAAGAAGGTTAATAATGTTAAGAATGAATAAGAAACTCTTAAAAAGTTTAGCACTAATAATGTGTATTGTAATGAGCTTTAGCGTATATTTGCCGAAAGTAAATATAAAGGCAAAAAGCACAGTGTATCTTTCGAGCACTAATATGGAGCTGACTAAGGGAAAGAAAACCAGGTTAAGGTTAAAAAATGCTCCGAAAGGTGCAAAAATAACCTGGAAGACCACTAATAAATATGCGGTAGTTGTTTCTAAAAAAGGTACGGTAAGGGCTGTAAATGCAGGTAATGCTACTATATATGTTAAATATAAAAATAAAACCTATTCCTGCAAAATTAATGTGCCGGATCCGGACAGACAAATTAAGTTAAATTCACAAAATGTTACTTTGGTTGAAAATAATACTTTTCATCTTGTGGCAGAAACAAACAGTAAGGTAACGTATATATCAGAAAACAACAATATAGCAACTGTTGACAATAATGGACTTATAACAGCAGTTAATCCGGGAACAGTGACTATTACCGCAAAAACCGCAACAGCATTTTCAAAGTGCACTGTACAGGTTCAATCAGCAGATGAGCAGGCTACAAGCCCTGACTGGATATACAATAAATCTGCAACAGGTATCAGAAGAATAACTAAAAGAGGAACGGTTATTTATGATAATATCTGTTGGGTAAGTAATAAAGCCATATCCTTTAAAATTGATAATATTAATGAGAATAACATAAAAAAATGCGTATGGAGTTCTTCTGACAAAACGGTTTTGTCTAAGCCTCAAAAAAGAGATGGAAGTCTGATAACAACAGATGCAAATACATTAAAAGCAGGAACCGCAATTGTTACGGCAAAGGTTACTAATAAGTCGGGAAAAGTAAGTAAATATACCAGTTATGTTTTTGTAACAACTCCTGCCGCGGACAAGAGTAAACTTACACTTTATGGAAAGGGTGTAGGAAATAACAGACAGCAATATGTAACTTTTACAGGATTAAACAAGTTTAGCACCATATCAGTTAGTAATAGTAATGAAAAAGCGGCATCGGTTCAGATTTTTCATGATAAAATGGCTGTTACAGGTCTAAGCGAGGGAAGCGGTACCATTAAAGTGACAATAGATGGCAAAGTCATAAAAATAAAATATGTTACATATAATGCAATAGTAACGTGTGGTGCAGCAGGCATCCAAAAGAAAAAGACAACTAAAATAACAGTGTCGGGAGCAGAGGGTATCACTCCGCAATACACATCAAGAAACAGAAAGATTGCCACGGTTAAATCTGATGGAACAGTTAAAGGTGTAAGGTCAGGTGTTACATATATAGATGTAAAGCTGGGAGATTACACAAAAAGCTTCCGAATAGAGGTTTCTGCAACAGGAATGCAGACAATCATTGATAGAGCTAATTATATAGTAAATCATTGGAAGTACAGTCAGGCAAAAAGAATGAAAAGTGGATATTATGACTGTTCAGCGCTAGTTTGGAAGGGATATAAGGCATACAATAATTATCAGAAAAAATTAGGCAGTTCTAAATGGGCATATTCGGCAGGAGAGTTGTTTGATTACCTGTACAGCAAAAATCAGATTATTTATTTTGGTTATACAGGAACTGATGATATGAAGCCGGGAGACCTTATTTTTTATGGAGATTACAATAATGCAGTAAAATATAGTACCCCGGGACGTACTCTTGATATATATCATGTGGCAATGTACGCAGGAAACGGACAGGTTGTTGAAAAAGGTGGTCAGACAATGAGCAGCAACAATACAAAATATATTGTAGGAATTGGGAGAGTGGTAAATTAATGGATTACGTTATTGGAAATATAGTCACTTTAAAAAAAGGACATCCCTGCGGTACAAATGAGTGGGAGGTTATAAGAACAGGAGCGGATTTTAAACTGAAATGCAGGGGATGTGGCAGAATAGTTATGATTCCAAGAAAAGCATTTGAGAAAAGCGTGAAAAAAGTTATAAGTTAAGATAATAGGAACAGAGTTGCATGAAGATTGAAAATTGCAAATCTGTTCCTATTTTTTATAATATGCAAATACACAAAAAATATATAAATAAAATAAAGATAACTTGACAACACAACAAAACATATGTATTATAATCAATACAAGATGTAATAAAAATATTGTGATGTGAGGATTAAAAGCAGAACAGATTAGACAAATATGAAAAAGAAATAGAGGAATTAAAGAAGCAGCTTGCCGAGAGACAACCGGCTTAGAAGACTGCTTAAAAACACTTAAAAACGTAGAGGAAATATTTAGGACATGAATCTAAATTTCTTCTACGTTTTTTTTGGGAAACAATAACATGATATGAGTGTTAAAAAGTTAATTTTGCTAAAACTATTGACAAATTCTAATCAAGATGTATTATTGTATTAAGCACTTAATACAATAATACAGAAAGGAGAAGAATAATGGCATGGGAATTTAGAAATGACAGACCCATATATGCACAGATTTTAGAGCAGATTGAGCAGAAGATTGTCACAGGCGAATATGAAACAGGTAGTAGGATACCGTCTGTAAGGGAACTGGCGGCAGAGGCATCGGTGAATCCTAATACCATGCAGAGAGCCATGACTGAGTTAGAAAGCAGAGGTCTTATTATTACCAATCGCACATCAGGCAGATGTGTTACAGATAATGTGGAAATATTAAACCAGATAAGAAAGAGCAGAGCAAAAGAATATACCACGGAATATCTGGAAAAAATGACAGAACTTAAATATAAAAAAGAGGAGATAATAGATATAATTAAGGAGGGAGACAGCAAATGAGCATTTTATTTGAATGTAAGGATTTGAGAAAAAATTATGGAAAAAATCAGGCATTAAAAGGACTCAATTTACAAATTGAGAGTGGACAGATTGTAGGGCTTCTTGGACCAAACGGAAGTGGGAAAACCACACTTATAAAGCTGGCAAACGGACTACTTACTAAAAATGGCGGTGAGCTTTATATTGATGGCAAGGAAGTGGGAGTTGAAACAAAGAAGATAGTTTCTTACCTTCCGGAAAGAACTTACTTAGATGTTCATTCCAAGGTAAAAGATGTTATTGAATTTTTCAAGGATTTCTACAGTGACTTTGAGGAAAACAGAGCCTATGATATGCTTTCAAAACTTAACATTAATCCTAATGACAAATTAAAGACCATGTCTAAGGGAACCAGGGAAAAGGTACAGCTTATTCTGGTAATGAGCAGACAGGCAAAATTATACTTTTTAGATGAACCAATTGGTGGGGTGGATCCGGCAGCCAGAGATTACATATTAAACACTATTATTTCAAATTATAATCCGGAAGCGGCAGTTATAATTTCAACACATTTAATTTCTGATATAGAAAAGGTTTTAGATGATGTGGTAATGATAAAAAACGGCGAACTGGTTATGCACAAAAAAGTAGATGAAATAAGAGAAGAATACGGAAAATCAGTGGATGAAGTATTTAGGGAGGTATTCAGATGTTAGGAAAATTGATAAAACATGAATTCAAGTCAACTGCCAGAATGTTTGCTGCATTATATGGCGTTGTATTGGTAATAACTTTAATATTAAAAGGTATAGTAGAAGTTCAGACGGTGTTTAAAGTGGATAATACCGTTTTAAATATGATTACCATGGTAACTATTATCGCCTTTGTGTTGGGAATTATAGCTATATTCTTAGGTTCCTTTGTGCTGGTAATAAAAAGATTTTATGACAATATGCTTAAAGATGAAGGATATTTGTCGTTTACTCTTCCGGTAAGAATGGGTGAGCACATTGCCGGAAAATCCATAGTAGGTTTTGCATGGATGGTTATTAGTGCAGTGGTAGCTGTTTTGCTGGTTACAATTTTAGGATTAGGTCACAATGAAATTTTAAACAGTGTTAAAGAGGGCATTGAGCTTGGTATTAAGGAAATGCAGGAATTTGGATATACGGGATATGTGGTCGAGCTTATATTTGTACTTTTGTTAGGCTGTTACAGTGCTATTGTTATGGGATATGCGTGCTTTAGCATAGGTCAGACATTAGGTAAAAATAAGGTATTGGGAGCTTTTGTGGCTTACCTTATAATTTACTTTATAATGCAGATAATTTCATCAGTAGCCATGGTGGCAATTTTTGGAAGCAATCTTGATGCACTTAATAATGCCGATATGGGAGATGCGTTTTTCCAACCGTTAATGACATTTTCCTTAGTGCTATCCATAATACAGATTGCTGTATATATTGCAATTACAAACTTTATGCTTAAAAGAAAGTTAAATTTACAGTAAATAATGGAAATTTAATAAATAATTTAATAAATAAACCGGAAAAAGCCCTTGCTATAAGGGCTTTTTTATGTTATGATGTCTACTTGTGAAATATTAATAATCCTTGCTTTTTCATAAGGAAAAAGCCAGAGACCAGAAGGAGGTAAAAGCATGAACAAATATGAATTAACAGTTGTTGTTAGTGCGAAACTTGATGATGAAGGAAGAGCAGCTGAATTAGAGAAGGTAAAAGCTCTTGTTGAAAAATTCGGCGGTACTATTGCTAACATTGACGATGCTGGAAAGAAAAAATTAGCTTACGAAATCCAGAAGATGTCAGAAGCATATTACTACTTCATTACTTTTGATACTGATAACACAGACGCTCCAAGCGGAATAGAAAGCCAGCTTCGTATTATGGAAAATGTTATCAGATTTATGTGTGTCGCTGTAGAAGCATAATTTGAGACATAAGAGAGGTATAATATGAACAAGGTTATATTAATGGGTCGTTTGACCCGTGATCCGGAAGTCAGATATTCTACATCTGGTGACGGACAGTTGGCTATTGCAAGATATACATTAGCAGTAGACAGAAGATTTAAAAGAGATGGAGAGCAGTCAGCAGACTTTATCAGATGCGTAGCATTTGGAAGAAGTGGTGAATTTGCAGAAAAGTATTTCCATCAGGGAACAAAAATAGTAGCTGAGGGTCGTATTCAGACAGGAAGCTATCAGGATAAGGATGGTAAGACAGTATACACTACAGAAGTAGTTGTAGAAAATCAGGAATTTGCTGAGAGTAAGGCAGCATCTGATAATGCAGGATTCCAGGCACAGCAGCCTGCTGCAGCATCAGCACCGACAGCTCCTGCAGGTGATGGATTTATGAACATCCCTGATAATGTGGATGATTCAGGTTTACCATTCAATTTTTAGTAGTCTCTAGTATATAGTAGAGAGAATATTTAAGGAGGTAAAAAATGCCATACAATAAGAGCGAGAGACCAGATTCTCCAATGAGAAGAAGAGGCGGTCGTAGAAGAAAAAAAGTTTGTGCATTCTGTGCAAATGAAAATAAAGCAATTGATTATAAAGATGTAGCAACATTAAAGAGATACGTGTCTGAAAGAGGTAAAATTCTTCCTAGAAGAATGACAGGAAACTGTGCAAGACACCAGAGAGCTCTTACAACAGCTGTTAAGAGAGCAAGAAATATCGCATTAATGCCATACACAGTAGAGTAAAACAATGATTTTTAAAGGCTTTCCCAGTAGTGGGAGAGCCTTATTTTTACCCTAGTACACCAATTTTACACCAATTGAAAAAGAAAAAGAGGTATCGCCCAATATTCAAATCAATTTGATCAGACTGAAAACTGTGATTATGTTGCTAAACTGATGAACTTTTTAAACAGTTCTTCATCTTTTAATGTATATAATTTTAAACAGTTATTGTCAGATATACAGTTAGAATCAGTCAGTACACAATCAAGTAAAAAACAAAACATAAATGTACAAAAGCAAAATTCTAATATTTCTTCTCAGACACAAAAAGCTGAGCCGATAGTTAATAGAACTGATGCGAATAGTGTACAACAGCCGAAGGTAAATTCGATACAAAAAGAACCTGTTGTAAGACAGAACATACCCGATAACAGAATATCTGTACCACCAGTACAACCTCCGGTGTCAGCAATGAATGTACCGCAAGGCGCAACTAATGTCGGAAAAAAGGGAAAAGATGAAAAAGAGATATCTATGTTTCATTTACTGATGCACTATAGCAAGGAAAACAAGGAGAAATATAGACAGCAAAAACAAGAAAAAAACAGTGGAGCTAAAAAAAGTAACAATGTAAATAAAAAGAGCAAGAACAATACTCAGGCACCATTTTCAGTTCCTGGAGCTAATTTCTCAGTGCCGGGATTGGAAACACCTAAGATGCAAGACAGTGTTGCACCACAATCACCTGTATAAAATAAAAATTCGTATGTACAATCGGTACAAAATGCACAGCAGAATGTGATTATGCAACCGAGAAAATCATATGCAGATGTAGCAGCCGATTTTGGAGAAACAACAATTTTAGGTGGTGGAGCAGACTTTGGTGGAACAACAGTGTTGTCAGAGCAGGAAACTCCTATAAAACCAACACATATAATACCTTATTTAATTAGACTTAAAAATATTGAGTTATAAGCAAAAAAATGTTATAGCCATTAAGAGACATAGCAGAATTATATTATCAAAGGAAGGTATAAAGGAGTTTTTTATGAAAAAATCAAAAGAATATGTAGGGATTGTGCTTACATTCATAGTAACATTGATGTTAGTGGGAATGATTTCAGGAACAGTGAAAGCGGAAAATATTAGAAGTGGGGAGTATGAGTATTCTTTAAGTAGTGGAGATGCAACTATTGAAAAATACTTAGGCAGCGCAACAGATGTTATAATACCGTCAACATTAGATGGTTATGAAGTAAAAGGGATAGATTATGATGCTTTTTTGAACTCGAAAATTAGCAAAGTTACAATACCGGAAGGGATAACACGTATAAGTTTTGAAGCGTTTAAAAACTGCGAGTCATTAAGTACAGTTAATTTTAATGCCGTAAACTGCGAAGGAACGGTGAGCCCGGTTTTTGCAGGATGTAAGAACTTAAAGACAATTAACATAGGTTCAAAAGTAACCTTGATAGGTTCATATATGTTTGCCAATGTGCCGGCAGAAAACATAGTATTGCCAACATCAGTAAAAGAAATTGACTATGATGCATTTGCAAATTCAGAACTAAAAAGTATTACCATACCGGAGAATGTTCAGAATATATCATTTGAAGTTTTTAAAGGCTGTAAAAATTTTAAGGACATATATTATGGAGGCTCAAAGCAGGGCTGGCTAAAAATTAGAATAAGTGACAATAATAAGGAACTTAAAAATGCCACAATCCATTTTGCTAAGATACAGGTTCAGCCATCAAAGGTTTTGAAAGCTAACAAGAAGAAAAAAGCAAAAAAGGTAAAGATTAAAATTTTAAAAGTAGCTTCATCATATGGTTACAGAGTTCAGGTTTCAACAACTAAAAATTTCAAAAAGAAAATTCTGGACAAGAAAGTTAAGAAGTGCAGTTTCACGCTTTCAAACTCTAAGTTGAAGAAAAAGAAAAAATTATATGTGCGAGTACAGAATTCTCAGTTATATAATGGAAAGGTTTTAAATTCTAGTTGGTCTAAAGCTTATAAAGTTAAAATTAAATAAAAGTTAATAGTGAAAAAAGCAAAAAAGCGCATTTCTGCTCAAGAAAGTAGAGGGGCTTTTTGTGAAAGTTTTTCTGTAAATTTAATATTTAAATATAATTAATAGGCCTTCTATGATAAAATTTATTATAGGATGCCTTAATTATGGCAAGAGAAAAAAAGTACACAAGGTACAAATGACCGATGGCAAACGTGCCATCATCCACCATCTATTGGATGAATA